>NZ_JAJOHP010000001.1:0-182437 GCF_021109375.1 Arthrobacter sp. AK01 | reverse complement strand
CCACAAAAAAAAAAACAACAACCACCCCTCGACCCCCCACCGCACACATATCACAACATCCCCCCCCCCAACAACCCCCCCCCGCCGCCCCGCCCCCCCCCCCCCCCCCCCCCCCCAGTCTGTTCTGTCGTTCCACTACGTTCGTTTATTTCGTTTGCTGGTCTCCGTAGCGGCGGATGCCGGTCGCCTGCGTGGCGTCGCGAATCTCGCCAACCAACTGTTCAATGACGTCCTCGAGGAAGAGGACACCCTGTGTTTCTCCGCCAGTGCCGATAACACGGGCAAGGTGGGAGCCGGTGCGTTGCATGACGGACATTGCCTGCTCGATCTCGTCATCCGGCGCCAGGTTGGCCAGAGAGCGGATGCGCCCTTCGGCGATGGGATGCCTTCTGCCCTCATCCGGGATGGACAGGATGTCCTTCACGTGCAGGTATCCGGCGAGTTCGCCGTCGTCGTCCACCATCGGGAACCGGGAGAAGCCCGTACGGCTGACCGCCTTTTCCAGGTCCACCGGGGTGGAAGTCGTCTTCAGCACCACCAGCTTGTCCAGAGGAACCATGATGTGCGAGGCCGTGTGCTCCGAGAACTCAAGGGCACCGCTCAACAAGCCTGCTTCGTCGTCCACCAGGCCATGGCGTGTGGACTCCTGCACGATCGACTGCACTTCCTCCAGCGTGAACGACGAGGACACTTCGTCCTTGGGCTCGATCTTCATCAGCCGCAGGATGTGGTTGGCCAGCCAGTTCAGCGACCAGATGATCGGGTTCACCACGCGTGCAATGAACATCAACGGGGGTGCCAACACAAGCGCAGCTTTGTCCGCCACGGAAACCGAAATGTTCTTGGGAACCATCTCACCAAAGGTGACATGCAGGAACGTGACGAACAGCAGGGCAATCGCAAACGCGATGACGTCCGCGAGTTCCACCGGAACGCCAACCAGCTCAAGAGGCTCAGCCAACAAATGGTGGATGGCTGGCTCGGCAACCTGAAGGATCAACAGGGAGCAAACAGTGATACCCAACTGGGCACAGGCGAGCATTAGCGAAACGTTTTCCATGGCACGCAGTGTTGTCTGCGCCCGCTTGGACCCGGCTTCAGCCAAGGGCTCGATCTGGCTGCGGCGTGCCGACATGACGGCAAACTCCGCGCCCACGAAGAAGGCGTTGCCGATCAGGAGAACGACGAGCCATACGATTCCTACCCAGTCGCTCATACGGCACCCGCTTCATGGCGCGGCTTATCCGCATGCTCTGCTGTGGACTCGTCCACCGCCACATGATGGAAACAGATCCTGTCAATCCTCCGGCCATCCATCCTGGTCACAGTGAGCGTCCCGCCCACTGTGTCCACGACGTCGCCCGTCTTCGCAATGCGGCCAAGCTGGCTCATGACATACCCGCCCACGGTTTCATAGGCAGACTCGTCAGGAACGATGAGATTGGGGATCTGCTCCGACACTTCGTCCGGCCTCAGCAGCCCCGGGAAGTACCAGTCACCGGACGCGCTCTGCAGCACTCCCGGACGGACCTTGTCGTGCTCGTCAGCGACTTCGCCGACGATCTCCTCCACCAGGTCTTCCAAGGTGGCGATGCCCGCTGTTCCGCCGTATTCGTCCAGCACTACGGCAAGCTGCAGGTTGCCTTCGCGCAGTTCGGACAGCAACGCATCCAGGTGGATCGTCTCAGGAACCTGGAGGACGTCGGTCATGATCGCTCCGGCCTCCAGTTTGGCCCGGCGCTCGGCCGGGACAGCCACGGCCTTCTTGACGTGCACCACACCGCGAATGTCGTCCGTGGAATCACCGATGACAGGGAACCGTGAATATCCGGTTCGCCGCGCGGCGTCGAGGATGTCGGCCACCGGCTGGTCGGCGTCGATCGTTTCCATGCGGATGCGTGGCGTCATGACGTCAGCGGCCGTGCGCCCGGAAAAGTTCAGGGTCCTGGCCACAAAGTTGGCCGTACCGGCATCCAAAGTCCCAAGCTCAGCTGAACGCCTCACCAGGGAAGCGAGTTCAGCGGGGGTCCTTGCCCCGGAGATCTCTTCCTTGGCTTCCAGGCCAAACAGGTTCAGCACCTTGTTCGAGAAACCATTCAGGACAACGATGGCCGGCTTGAAGACGGCCGTAAACATCAACTGAGGGCGGGCCAACCGCTTCCCCAAGGGAAACGCCAGGGCAATGGCCATGTTCTTGGGAACCAGCTCACCCAAAAGCATCGACAGGAGCGTGGCGAACGCCATCGCCACAATCAATGCCACGGAATGAACCACTTCAGCCGGGAGGCCCAGCAGGCCGAGGGGCCCCAGGAGCAACTGCCCAACGGAGGGTTCCATCACGAAACCCGTCAACAGCGTTGTCAGGGTAATGCCAAGCTGGCAACTGGAGAGCTGGGTGGAGAGCGACTTGAGGCACTTCAGCAGCGGGGCGGCAGCGTGGTCGCCGTTGTCAACCGCACGCTGAACGCTCGCCTGATCCAACGCAACCAGGGAAAACTCAACTGCTACAAAGAAGCCGGTGCCCAGAATCAAGGCGAAGCCGGCCAGAAGAAGAATCCATTCCACTTAGCGCATCACTCCATGAGTGGGCGCGTGCAATGGGGGGAACACCTGCGGCGCGGGGAGTCGCCCCGGCGGAGGCTGGTCGGGTCCCGCGGACGCGTGGTCCGCGGAACCACCGGCTGTGAGCGCCGGCGCGTGATGGGCATGTGAACGGGTATTGCCGGCTCGACGGGCACGCTGTGCGGAGTTGCCAGATTGGCTCCCCCGACAGTTCCCAGGCCGGCACCTAGATTTACTGTCCATAAGGGTTTCAGTCTACAGTCCAGCGGCCGGGCGCCTCCAACGGCGGGCTTAACTCCGCGACAAAAAAGAAGAGCTTCTCCACTAAGTCAGCCGCAACATGATTTAGGTCACCACTATTGGCAGTTAACCAACGATCCTAACTAGACTGTCAGGGGTCTGAGTTCGCGGGACCCGGACCCTGTCCCATCGTTGCGGAAAAGCAACTTTGGCCAGCGGGAAAACAACACTCATGGAAGAGGCGTATTTCAAGTGCCAGAGCAGCCCAGCCACCGTCTACCAGAGGAATTTGGCGGAAACGAGTGGCTCGTTGACGAACTGTACGAGCGGTACCAACAGGACAAGAATTCGGTCGACACCAAGTGGTGGCCACTCTTTGAATCCTTTGCTTCTGCTGACGGCACTTCTTCCAACGGAACCTCCGCAGCTACAACAGCTGCCAATCCCCCTACCCAAGTACTTCCCGTGGTAGCTCCGGCTGCAGCGGCTCCGGCACCGGCGCCGGCCGCTCCTGCAGCGGCGCCCGCCGCGGAACCTGCCGCACCGGCGGCTCCCGCCCCGGCAAAAAAGGCACCGGCCACGGTTGCCCGGGACGGAGCAAAGAAGCCCGCTGCCGGCACCACTGCCCAGCCCATTCCTGCCCAACTGCCCAAGAGCACCAAGGCGCCTACCGCACCCGAGGAAGACGTCGTTTCCGTTCTCCGGGGTCCGGCCAAGGCCATCGCCACCAACATGGTGACCAGCTTGGAAGTACCTACCGCCACAAGCGTCCGGGCAGTTCCCGCCAAGCTGCTCATCGACAACCGGGTGGTCATCAACTCCAACCTTGCCCGGGCCCGCGGCGGCAAGGTCTCCTTTACGCACCTCATCGGATACGCCGTTGTTCGCGCACTTTCCCAGTTCCCGTCGATGAACGTCTACTACGACGAAATCGATGGCAAGCCCAGCGCCGTGCAGCCGGCACACGTCAACTTTGGCATCGCCATTGACATGCCCAAGCCCGACGGCACCCGCCTCCTGATGGTTCCCAACATCAAGAAGGCCGAGACCATGGACTTCGCAGAGTTCTGGCACACCTACGAGGACCTCATCAAGCGTGCCCGCAACGGCAAGCTGACGGCTGATGACCACGCAGGCACCACGGTTTCGCTGACCAACCCCGGCGGCATCGGCACCGTTCACTCGGTGCCGCGCCTCTCCAAGGGGCAGGCTGCCATCATCGGCGTCGGCGCCCTTGACTACCCGGCAGAGTTCCAGGGTGCCAGCGAGAAGATCATCGCGCAGAACGCCATCAGCAAGATCCTCACCTTGACCTCCACCTACGATCACCGCGTGATCCAGGGTGCCGGCAGTGGAGAGTTCCTCAAGCTTGTCCACCAGCTCCTGCTCGGTGCGCAGAACTTCTACGATGAGATCTTCGAAGCCCTGCGTATCCCGTACGAGCCCGTCCGCTGGAGCCCGGACCTCCAAGTGGATCCCGCCGACGAGATCAACAAGGTTGCCCGCATCCAGCAGCTGATCCACTCCTACCGCGTGCGCGGCCACCTGATGGCCGACACCGATCCCCTGGAGTACGTGCAGCGCAAGCACCCCGACCTGGACGTGCTGACCTACGGCCTGACCTTGTGGGACCTGGACCGTGAGTGGCCCACCGGCGGATTCGGCGGCAAGCCGCAGCTCAAGTTCCGCGACATCCTCGGTGTTCTCCGTGACGCTTACTGCCGCACCACGGGCATCGAGTACATGCACATCCAGGAGCCGGCGGAACGCAAATGGTTCCAGGACCAGCTGGAGCACCCTTACTCCAAGCCAAGCCGTGAAGAACAGCTGCGCATCGTCTCCAAGCTCAACGCCGCTGAGGCATTCGAGACGTTCCTGCAGACCAAGTTCGTCGGCCAGAAGCGGTTCTCCCTCGAGGGTGGCGAGTCACTGATTCCGCTGCTCGATGCCGTGATCTCGGACGCAGCAGACGACGGACTGGACGAGGTTGCCATTGGCATGGCACACCGCGGCCGCCTCAACGTGCTCACCAACATCGCCGGCAAGACCTATGCACAGGTCTTCCGCGAGTTCGAGGGCACCCAGGACCCACGCTCCGTCCAGGGCTCGGGCGACGTCAAGTACCACCTCGGTACCGAAGGCACCTTCACCTCGGACAACGGCAAGCAGACCAAGGTCTACCTCGCCGCCAACCCGTCGCACCTGGAAGCCGTGGACTCCGTCCTTGAGGGCATCGTCCGCGCCAAGCAGGACCGGTTGGACCAAGGCGAGTCGTTCCCCGTGCTGCCCATCATGGTCCACGGTGACGCCGCGTTTGCCGGCCAGGGTGTTGTGGCTGAAACCCTCAACCTCTCCCAGCTGCGTGGCTACCGCACCGGCGGTACCATCCACGTGATCGTCAACAACCAGGTTGGCTTCACCACAGCGCCGTCGTCATCGCGTTCGTCCACGTACTCCACGGACGTTGCCAAGATGATCCAGGCTCCGGTGTTCCACGTGAACGGCGACGATCCCGAAGCAGTGGTGCGTGTTGCGCAGCTCGCCTACGAGTTCCGTCAGCGTTTCCACAAGGATGTCGTCATCGACATGGTCTGCTACCGCCGTCGCGGCCACAACGAAGGCGACGACCCCTCGATGACCCAGCCGCTCATGTACAACCTGATCGAAGCCAAGCGCTCCGTCCGGAAGTTGTACACCGAGTCGCTCATCGGCCGTGGCGACATCACCGAGGAAGAAGCAGAGCAGTTGCTCCGCGACTACCAGGAGCGCCTCGAGCGTGTCTTCGCTGAGACGCACGCAGCGCAGACCTCGCCGATCCCGATCATCACTGCGGATTCCGCTGCGGTCTCGGACATCGAGCGTCCCATCGCCCAGCAGGCCGACTTCGGTACCAACTCCCCTGCGTCCACCGCCATTTCCGCTGACACCCTTGCCCGGATCGGCAAGGCGCATCTGGAAATTCCCGATGGCTTCACGGTCCACTCCAAGCTCAAGCAGCTCCTGGAAAAGCGTGAACAGATGTCCCGCGAAGGCGGCATCGACTGGGGCTTCGGCGAAATCGCAGCGTTCGGCTCGCTGATCATGGAGGGCGTGCCTGTTCGTTTGGCCGGCCAGGACTCCCGCCGTGGCACGTTCGTGCAGCGTCACGCAGTCTTCCACGACCGCGCCAACGGCAACGAGTGGCTGCCCCTGGGCAACCTTTCCGATGACCAGGCCAAGCTGTGGATCTACGACTCCTTGCTGTCCGAATACGCAGCCATGGGCTTCGAATACGGCTACTCAGTGGAGCGTCCGGATGCCCTGGTCCTGTGGGAAGCCCAGTTTGGTGACTTCGTCAATGGCGCCCAGACCATCATTGATGAGTTCATTTCCTCGGCAGAACAGAAATGGGGCCAGCGCTCCTCGCTGGTGCTCATGCTCCCGCACGGCTACGAAGGCCAAGGTCCGGACCACTCGTCGGCACGTATCGAGCGCTTCCTGCAGATGTGCGCCGAGGACAACATGATCGTGGCCAACCCCACCACCGCGGCATCGCATTTCCACCTGTTGCGCCGCCAGGCCTACAGCCGTCCGCGCAAGCCGCTGATCATCTTCACGCCGAAGCAGCTGCTCCGGCTCAAGGGCGCCGCGTCCGCCGTCGAAGACTTCACCACGGGCGGCTTCCGGCCGGTCATTGCCGATCCGGAAGTACAGCCGGCTAACGTGGACCGGGTCATCCTGGTCTCGGGTCGCTTGTACTACGACCTTCTGTCCAACCGACAGAAGTCCGGCGACACCTCCACCGCGATTATCCGCGTCGAGCAGCTGTACCCGCTGCCCAAGGCTGAGATTGACGCCGAGCTGGCCAAGTACCCGAACGCTGACATCGTTTGGGCACAGGATGAGCCTGCCAACCAGGGTCCGTGGCCGTTCATGGGCTTGAACCTGGCACCGGAGCTTGACCGCAAGCTGCGCTTGGTCTCGCGCCCGGCTTCAGCCTCCACGGCTGCCGGTTCCATGAAGCGCCACGCCGCTGAGCAGGATGCCCTGATCAAGCAGGCGTTCGAACGCAAGTAAGCGAAACTGCCCGGCCTGAGGAGCGAATGCGCGCCTCAGGCCGGGCAGTTCTGTTTAATGGGACAGGTACCCGGTTCCAGAACCGGCCGATGATCCGGCAAACTGTGCAAGGACCGTAACGAGTGTGAAGAGGTAACCGTGGAAGACAGGAAGCTGCGCATCGCGGCTGTAGGAGATGAACTGCTGGCGGGCCTGGGGGATCCCCGCGCATTGGGTTGGCTCGGACGAGTGCTGGCCCGCACGCCCCAGGACTCCGTCGTGGTGGAAAGTTTCCCGCTCCCCTGCCCCATGGAAGGCACAGAGGGCTTGGCCGCCCGCTGGCAGGATGAAGCCGGTCGACGTTTCAGTGATACCCACGAGAACCGCCTGGTCATCGGGCTCTCCGGGCGGGACCTGGAGTTTGGCCTGTCCACGGCACGAAGCCGCCTGAACCTGGCCAACATCCTCGACGGCGCCTCCCACAGCAGCGTGGAGGTCTTTGTGGTGGGCCCGCCTCCCACACTGGACCCGGCACGGAACAAGCGCCTCGCTGAACTCAACACGGCCTTTGCCGATGTCACTACCAGGCGGAACCACCATTACGTTGACACGTTCTCCCCCTTGCTCAATCATGAGCAGTGGAGGACGGACCTCGCAGCCAATGGGGGAACACCGGGCCAGGCCGGCTACGGATTGATTGCGTGGCTGGTCCTGCACCGCGGCTGGTTCCAATGGCTTAATATCGCCCAACCGGAGTAGCCATGACGCGGAACATGCAGGTTTCTGTCAGAGCAACAGTCGCAGCGGCCGTCGTCGCCGCCGTAGCAGCCACAGTTTCCTGCAGTTCCGGTCCTCCCGCTCCCGCAACGTCCTCCACGGCGCCCGCATCGTCCACACCGCCGTCCGCCGCCACATCTGCCGCAGCATTACTGCCCTTCGACGCGGGAACGTTGCGTGCCGAATTCGAACGCACGGCCAAAGAACTCCTGGTCCCCGGTGCAGTGGTGCTGCTGCAGACTCCCGAGGGATCGCTGACGGCGTCCTACGGCACGGGGACCCGCGGCGCTGACCGTCCAGTTTCTGCCCAGGACCACATCCGGGTAGGTTCCGTCACCAAGACCTGGACCACCACAGTCATTCTGCAACTCGTACAGGACGGCAAGCTTTCTCTGGGCGACCCTGTGTCGAAGTACCGCCCCGACGTCCCCAACGGCGAGTCGATCACCCTCGAACAGATGCTGACCATGCGCAGCGGCCTGTTCAACTACACAGAGACCCTTGAACTCAACACGGCGATGGACCAGGATCCACAAAGAGTCTGGCAGCCGGAAGAGCTCCTTGCCCTGGCATTCGCCCATCCGCCGTATTTCGGGCCGGGCCAAGGCTTTCATTACTCCAACACGAACACGGTTCTTCTGGGCCTGATCGCCGAGAAATTGGAAGGAAAGCCGCTCGGAACCCTGTTCAAGGAGCGGATTTTCGAACCGCTCGGGCTAAAGGGTACGGTCTTTCCCGAGATTTCTTCCAATGCGATTCCGGAGCCCCATTCCCAAGGCTATTTCTACGGCGACAACGTCCTGACCATGACCAATCCGGCCCTTCCCGAGGACATGCAGAAGGAGGCCACGGCCGGCGCTCTGGCGCCGAACGATGTCACCGACGTCAATCCGTCGTGGGCTTGGGCCGCGGGGTCGGGCATATCCACGGCTGAGGACCTCAAGATTTTGGGCGAAGCCCTGGTCAACGGCAAGCTCCTCAAACCGGAACTCCAGCAAAAACGGCTTGAGAGCGTCACCCCCACCAATCCCGACAATACCGGTGGCGCATCCTATGGTTTGGGAATCGCAAAGTTCGGTAACTTGTATGGGCACACCGGCGAGTTGCCGGGCTTCAACACCTTTATGGGTCATGACCCCGCCAATTCAGTCTCGTTGGTGGTGTGGACCAACCTGGCGCCCGCTGCCGACGGGCGGGACCCCGCGACCACCATTGCCCGCACGCTGATTGGCAAGTTGTACCGCCCGGCTGCTTGATTGTCCCCAGGCCCTTGCCCCCCAAGGGACTCGCGATATATCGTGAATTGAACAACGCGATATATCGCAACCTGGAGGAATCATGTCTGAGGAACTATGGACCGTGACGGGTCCGCAAACCATCGATGTGGACGACGTCCGCTCCCTCAAGCTGGGAATCGTGAAGGGCCGCTTTGACGTCATGACCCATGACGAACCATACGTCCGCATCGAAATCAGCGAGATCACGGGCGACCCCCTGACGGTGACACTGGTGGACGGACGCTTGGAGGTCCGTCATCAGCTGCAAGGGCCGCAGGGTTGGTTCCGGAACCTGATGGGGACCGTCAATAACACCAGCACCAACTCGGTGGTAGTGGGGATCGCCCTTCCGCCCGGCGTCGACGTCGAAGCTGGAACGGTGAGCGGCGACGGCATGGTCTCCGGGATCAGTGGACGGACGCGCCTGAACACCGTCTCCGGTTCCGTCATGGCCGACGGCACCAGCGGCGAACTGCACGTGAACACCGTCAGCGGGGAGGTCATCGCCAGGAACCACGACGGCGTCCTGACCGCCAAGAGCGTGTCAGGCGAAGTTACCGCTTCGGGAAAGTTCAAGAACGTCCGGGCCAGCACCATTAGTGGCGACCTCAGTTTCGATCTTCAGGACTATACCAACGACTTCGGCGCCAATTCCGTTTCCGGTGACCTGACCATCCGGCTGCCCCATGATGTCGGTCTGGACATCGTGGCAAAATCCGCCAGCGGGACCGTGGTCATCGACGATCAGTTGTACGCCCAGCCCGGCAGCAACGTGCACACGATCGTCGGCCCGGACGAACGGCTCATGCTGGTGCGCACCAATACAGTCTCCGGCAAGACGTACATCATGCACGGGTCGGCGCCGGCCACGGATAATAACCACCACTTCCCCGGCGAAGCGGGCCTCTGATGCCGCCGGTCTTCGCCCACGGAGCGTTGCGCCTCTATCTTCTGGCGTTGCTCGAAACGGGTCCTAAACACGGATATGAACTGATCAAGGCACTGGGTGACCGCTTCGGCGGCACATATTCCCCCAGCGCGGGAACCATCTATCCACGGCTGGGGAAGCTGGAAGAAGAGGGCCTCGTCGCAACTGAGACTGAGGGTCGCCGTACCAAATACTTCATCACTGATGCGGGCCGCGCCGAGCTTGATGGGCGGCGCGAGGAATTGGCGGACGTGGAAGACACCATCTCGGCCTCGGTCAGGAGGCTCGCGGACAACCTGCGGGACGACATCCGGACCAACATGCGTGGACTGCGGGCGGACCTGGCGGCTACCGCGGAAGCGGCGCGCACCAGCGCGACCTCTGCGACTTTCCGAAGCCGTACCGCGGGCTATACACCCGATGGCCAGCGCATGCTGAAGGAGGCCGAGTTGATGGTCCAGGCATTCAGGGACGATATCCGCATCGAGTTGCGCCAACACGGCGCCTCGCACCCGTTGACGCCAGTGGCACTTGAAACCGTGCGCACAGTGTTGGACCAAGCCCGTATTTCGATCCGGAATTCGTTGGGGAAATGACCTCCTTCCGAACCGGGCCACTGCAACACCAGGCCCGGTTCGCGACGCGGCACCCGGATGTGCGAAACTGGAGGGCAGCTCTATTGAGTATCAATCATTGAAGGAGGCCAGCTATGAGCAAGCGTGCACGTAAGCGTCGTGACCGTAAGCGCGGCGGCGCGAACCACGGCAAGCGTCCCAACACCTAAGCCAGCGGCTTAGTGTCACAGGCTTAAGAGCGAGGGGCCCGGAAACCATGCGGTTTCCGGGGCCCTTGGCGTTGTGGCCGGCTCTGATCAGGCCTCTACCGGCTTGATGGAGTGGATCCTGTCAAGAATCGAGTTCTTCAGGTTTTCCGGTGCCGATTCCGTACACGAGCGCTTGACCATGGTGCGGATAAGGCACTCAAGGTCATACTGCTCAGAGCATTCCTCACAGGTGTCCAAATGCTGCTTGATCTCAGTGAGGTCCTCGCGGGTCAAAGCGCCGTCGAGGTACTCGTAGATCCGCTGCATTCGCGTATCGTCGCAATCGCCCAATCCCTGGCAGTCGCTCATTTCTCTTTCTCCTGATTGTTGCTTCCGGCCGCGGCCTGATCTTCGGTATGGGCCCTGAAGCCCCGTTCGGTGGCGTAGTCCGCCAGCATGTCCCTCAGCATCTTCCTGCCTCGGTGCAACCGTGACATGACCGTGCCGATCGGGGTGTTCATGATTTCTGAGATTTGCTTGTAGGCATAGCCTTCGACGTCTGCAAAGTAGACGGCCAGACGGAATTCTTCCGGGATCGACTGCAGCGCGTTCTTGACATCGGAGTCCGGCAAGTGATCCAGTGCCTCAGTTTCGGCGGACCTCAGGCCTGCCGACGTGTGCGATTCTGCCTTGGCCAACTGCCAATCCTCGATCGTGTCCGAGTTGGACTGCAAAGGCTCCCGCTGACGCTTACGGTAAAGGTTGATATAGGTGTTGGTCAGGATGCGGTAAAGCCACGCCTTAAGGTTTGTTCCCGGCTTGTACTGGTGGAAAGCCGAGAATGCCTTGGTGTAGGCCTCCTGAACCAGGTCCTCGGCATCCGAGGGGTTGCGGGCCATCCTCATGGCCGCCGAATACAACTGGTCCACGTACTGCATGGCGTCGCGTTCGAAGCGCTCCCGCCGCTGTTCGGTAGTCTCCGTGGCAAGGTCGACGTCGGTCGCGGCCACTGCGTCGTCATTCGCGCCGGCTGCCTGGTCCGTGGCCGCTGCGGCCGGTTCCGTGGTGCTCATCGTTGCCAAGTCTACTGTCAGCTGCCGGGATTCCGGCTGCATGCCGTACCCGGGCTCCGGTAGAACCACCCGGTCCTTAACCAAAGTCAAAAAACCAACTCCGTTCACCAAGGCGGCAACACCTGCCGCAGTCCGGTCTCCACCGCACCACTAGTTCACAACGGCCGCCGCTGGGTAAATATTCCGCAAAGGTGCAAGACTAGAGCAGACTGCACCCCTTGAACACAACACTCATTGACATCGTGTGGCAAGCCACCCAGGAGGCAAGACATGTCTGTTATCCGTTTTCTCGCCCGTCCCATGCTCGCGTCCAGCTTCGTCGTCGCAGGTCTGGACAAGCTCAGGAACGCGGACGACACCGCCAAGCAGCTCTCCCCCGTCCTACGACGCGCCTCCGAATCCCTCCCTTTCAAGGCCGATGAGAAGACCCTCGCGCGCCTCATCGGTGGAGCACAGCTGGGCGCCGGAGCATTGCTTGGACTGGGAAAGCTTTCCCGTTTCGCCGCCACTGTGCTGGCTGTGACGTCGGCTTTGAACTCCTACGTCGAATGGCGTTCGGCCGATATCAGCACCAAGGAGGGCCGGAGCGCCCGTAAGGCACAGCTGTTGAAGAACATTTCCCTGACGGGCGGAGTCCTTCTTGCCTCTGTTGATACCGACGGACGTCCGAGCATCGCCTGGCGCGCAGAGCACTTGGCTGCCGATGCCAAAAAGGTGACGGGCAAGCAGATCAAGCGGGCAGACAAAGCAGTACGCAAGGCCGTAGACAACGCAGTTGGAGCATAAGGAAGCATGACAGGTACCACCGCCGCAAACACAGGATCGACCGAAGCCGCCGCGCTGCCACTCTGGCCGGCCCCGTACGCCAAGGGGCCAGTGGACGCCACGGTGACGGTGCCTGGTTCAAAGTCGCTGACCAACCGGTTCCTGGTGTTGGCGGCTTTGGCGGATGGCCCCTCGAGGTTACGCGCTCCCCTGCATTCCCGTGACTCCGCACTCATGATCCAGGCCCTGCGGCACTTGGGCGCCACCGTCACGGAGGTCCCCGGTGACGGCGACTACGGTCCGGACCTTGAGATAACGCCCATGGATCCTGCAGCCTCGGGCTCGGAAACTGCCATCGACTGCGGCCTGGCTGGAACCGTCATGCGTTTCGTGCCTCCCCTCGCGGCATTGCGCAACGGGCCCACCGTCTTCGATGGAGATCCACATGCCCGCAACCGGCCCATGGGAACCATCATCGAGGCGTTGATCGCCCTCGGCGTTCCCGTGGCAGCGGAAGGCGGCAGGACGCCGTCGGCCCTTCCGTTCACAGTGGAAGGCACCGGCGAGGTCCGCGGCGGCCACTTGGTGATCGACGCCAGCGCCTCGTCCCAGTTCGTCTCCGCCTTGCTGCTGGTGGGCGCACGGTTTACCGAGGGGCTTCACTTGGAGCACGTCGGAAAGCCGGTACCCAGCCTCGACCACATCACCATGACCGTGGAGGTCCTGCGAAGTGTCGGAGTCTCCGTGGACGACTCCGTGCCCAACCATTGGCGGGTCTCCCCCGGCTCCATCAAGGCCTTTGACCAACGGATCGAACAGGATCTTTCAAATGCGGGGCCGTTCCTGGCCGCAGCGTTGGCCACGCAGGGAACCGTCCGCATCCCCAACTGGCCGGCCAGCACCACCCAGGTCGGCGATATGTGGAGGACGATCCTCGCCACTATGGGGGCCGAGGTCACCTTGGCGGACGGGACCCTTAGCGTGACCGGCGGGCCGGCGATCCTCGGAGCCGACTTCGACGAAACCAGCGAACTCGCTCCCACTGTTGCGGCCTTGTGCGCTCTTGCCGCAAGCCCCTCGCGGCTGACGGGCATTGCCCATCTCCGTGGTCACGAAACGGACCGGCTTGCTGCGCTTGTCGCTGAGATCAACGCCCTGGGTGGAGACTCCGAAGAAACCGCCGATGGCTTGATTATCCGCCCCGCGGCCTTGCACGGCGGTGTGGTGCACAGCTACGCCGACCACCGCATGGCCACTGCGGGTGCCATCCTCGGACTCGCGATCGAAGGCGTCCACGTGGAAGATATCGCCACGACGTCAAAGACCATGCCGGAGTTCCCTGAAATCTGGGCAAGTATGCTCGAATCCGCCGGCACGGACGAGGCCAGCAACTGACCATGGGCCGCGATGCACGCTCCTGGGACGAATCCGACGTCCGGATCCGCCCCAACAAAAAAGGATCAAGGCCCCGGACCAAGGACCGGCCAAGCCATGATGACGCCGTTATTGGCCGGATCATCACCGTGGACCGCGGGCGCTACAGGGCCATTGTGGACGAAGATTCCGCGGATGAACGCGTCATTATCGCCGCCCGCGCCCGTGAACTGCGGCGGAACCCCGTGGTCCCCGGCGATTTCGTCGCCTTGGTAGGTGATGTCTCCGGCGCCCCGGACACGCTTGCAAGGCTGGTCCGTGTTGAAGAACGCCGCACCCTGCTGCGTCGCAGCGCCGACGACACTGACCCCATCGAACGGGTGGTTGTGGCCAACGCCGATCAGCTGGTGGTGGTTGTTGCTGCCGCCAACCCCGAACCGCGCACCGGGTTCATCGACCGCGCCTTGGTGGCAGCGTACGACGCCGGCATAGAGCCGCTGCTGCTCATCACCAAAGCGGACGTCAAGGATCCGGCGGAATTGCTCGCCAACTACCTCAGCCTGGACTTCCCCGTGATCATCAGCCGCACAGCGGACACTGAAGCCAGCGGTATTGACGCGCGTTCGGATGACGGATTATCAGCACGTTTGGACAGGGACGCCGTGGCCCAGCTGCGCTCCCACCTCGGCGGCAAGGTGACCGTCATGCTCGGCCACTCAGGCGTCGGCAAATCCACCATGGTCAATGCTTTGACGGGGGCGGAACGAGCCACGGGCGGCGTCAATGCCGTGACGGGCCGTGGACGGCATACCTCGTCGTCTGCCTTGGCCCTGAAACTTGCCGATGCCCCGTCCGGCAGCTGGATCATCGACACCCCCGGCATCCGCTCCTTTGGTCTTGCGCACGTGGATCCGGACCGGATCCTGCATTCGTTCCCTGACCTTGAGCCCGGCACGGAAGCCTGCGAGCGTGGCTGCAAGCATGACGCCACAGCCATCAATTGCGGCCTGGATCCCTGGGTGAACGAAGGCCATGCAGGGCCCTCCGGTGTGGCCCGGCTGGCTTCCTTGCGCCGCCTGCTGGGTGCGGACCCCCGGCTTGAAGCCAAAGAGGCCAAGGAACTGGGCACCGTCAACTGATCCTTACGGCGCCACGTCCCCACCGCAGCTGATGATTCAGGATAGTTTGGTGGCATGACCCATCCCGTTTCCACCTACAACGATGACCTGCGCCTTGCCCACGTCCTCGCTGATTCAGTCGACGCCCAGACCATGGACCGCTTCAAGGCACTGGACCTGCAGATCGAAACCAAGCCAGACCTCACACCAGTCACCGATGCCGACAAGGCCGCTGAGGAAGCAATCAGGGGTCAGCTGTCCCGCTCCCGGCCGAGGGACGCCGTCCTGGGCGAGGAGTTTGGCAGCAGCGGCCATGGCTCACGGCGTTGGATCATAGATCCCATTGACGGGACCAAGAACTTCGTCCGCGGCGTGCCGGTCTGGGCAACGTTGATCGCCCTCGTTGACGAGGGAGAACCTGTTGTCGGCGTCGTCAGCGCACCGGCATTGGGCAAGCGCTGGTGGGCGGCCAAGGACATGGGCGCCTACATGGGCCGCTCCCTCGCGTCCGCTACGCGCCTGAAGGTCTCGAACGTTTCCCGGTTGGCCGACGCTTCGATGTCGTATTCAAGCCTGTCCGGGTGGAAGCAGCGAGGAAACCTCGACGAGTTCATGGGGCTCACCGAAGACATCTGGCGAACCCGAGCCTACGGTGACTTCTGGTCCTACTGTCTGGTGGCCGAAGGCGCCGTGGACATCGCCTGCGAGCCGGAGTTGAACCTCTACGACATGGCAGCACTCGTCCCGATCGTTACCGAGGCCGGTGGCCGTTTTACTTCCTTGGAAGGCGAAGACGGCCCCTTCGGCGGCAACGCCCTGGCCACCAACTCGATCCTGCACTCCGAGGTCCTCAAACGGCTCAACCCGGGGCTGGACGACCTCCTCTAAGGCACAGTTGCGGACGGTCGCGGCCGCGCGCGTTTTCCGAATTTTCGACGGCGGATTCCCCCCTTTGGGGGTGTCCGCCGTTTTTTCTTCGCCGGATCACCTCATTCGGCCACCGACGTAACAAAGCGCTTAACAATGCGAATCAGCTTTGGAGCGGTCCCGGGCAGTGCCCTAACCTTTTTACAGGTCACGAGTGCCAGCGCTAAACCCCGGTTTGCTGGCCGGCAACCCTCCATTCGCGGTGGGGTGCCCCGGGTGACGACCCGGCCGGTCCGGAACGGATGCGGCAAGCGCGGATCCCCCTATGGGGGTCCCTCTTGAGTGAGGTCCCATGAGCACTGTCACGTTCGACTCAAACATCATTCCTTCTCTTGCCGAAGAAACCCCGGCGCAGGCTGCCGCCGCTTCAAGGCCGCTCTCCGCAGTCACGGGTGCAGAGTTACAGGCTCCGCTGATCCAGGGCGGGCATGTTCGGTACGCCAACCTCGATTACGGAGCATCGGCGCCTGCCCTGACCATCGTTTCTGCATACCTCAACGAAGTCCTGCCGTACTATGCGAGCGTTCACCGCGGTGCGGGTTATGCGTCCCAGATCAGCACGTCTGTCTACGAAAATTCGCGGAACATCGTCCGTGAATTCGTCGGAGGACGCCCCGACGACTCCGTGATCTTCACCCGTAATACCACCGACTCCTTGAATCTTCTCGCGGGATGCCTCCCGCAGGTTGACAGCCTACCGACGGGCGAAGTCCTGTATTTGGACATCGAACACCACGCCAACCTCCTTCCATGGCAGGGTGTCCCGCACCGCAGCGTCGTCGCAGCGTCTACCTTGACAGCAACACTGGACAGGCTCCGCACGGAGTTGGCCCAGGGCGGAGTAAGCCTGCTTGCCGTGACAGGTGCCTCGAACGTCACCGGCGAAATCCTTCCCATCGCGCAACTAGCTTCCCTGGCCCACGAATACGGCGCCCGTATCGTGGTGGACGCGGCCCAGCTCGCACCGCACCGCCGGATCAACATCACCGAGGCGGACGTCGACTACATCGTCTTCTCCGGACACAAGCTGTACGCACCGTTCGGCGCTGGTGTCGTGGTTGGTCGCCCGGATTGGCTCGACGCCGGAACGCCGCACCTGGCCGGCGGCGGGGCCGTCCGTGAAGCCCGCCTGGACTCCGTCAGCTGGGCAACCGGTCCCGCCCGCCACGAGGGTGGCTCGCCCAACGTCCTGGGTGCGGCAACCCTCGCCCGCGCCACGCAGGTCCTCGCCGGACTGGACCAAGAGGCGTGGCACGCCCATGAAGCAGCCATCCGTTCCTACCTGGTGGACGGCCTGGAGGCCATCGATGGCGTGACGGTCCACAGGATCTTCAGCGACTCCGAAGACACCATTGGCGTCGTCAATTTCTCCGTGGAAGGATTCGACGCCGGGTTGGTCGCCGCGTATCTGGCGGCGGAGCACGGCGTTGGTCTCCGGGACGGACGCTTCTGCGCCCACCCCCTGCTCAAGCGGCTCGGCCTGCCCTCAGGCTCCTTGCGTGCCAGCTTTGGCGTCGGCTCCCGGTTGGAGGACGCCACGAGGCTGCTGGCAGGCATCGATGAACTCAAGCGCAACGGGCTGGGTTGGGACTACGTGGTGGACGAGGGCCGCTGGGTACCTGCCAATGACCACCGAACCTACCCGGAATGGGCTCCCAACACACCCGGCACTGCCGGCGCTGCTCCCTGCACCGTGGACTAGAACCCCACCGTGGACCAGGGACGCGGCTAACCCCGAGATCCAAGCTCTCCCGCTGCTGCGGTAAATTCGTAGGGTATATTTTGGCGACCCTGTGAAGGAGTCTTTGCGTGGCATTGCGTTCTCCGGCTCCATCAAACGGACAGCCCGGCATTCCCGGACCGGCTGGACCGCGCGGTCCGAAACTCCATGCCACACGTCGGCAAGAACTCGGCCAGAGCTTTCAAGACGGCGGTGAGCACTATGATCGCGTGCGGCCCGGCTACCCCGCAGACTCCCTGACGTGGCTCCTTCCCGATAGAGCAGAGACAGCTGCGGACATTGGAGCAGGTACCGGAAAGTTCACTGCCCTCCTCCTCGAACGCGGACTTGAGGTGGCCGCCGTCGATCCTTCCACTGACATGTTGGAACAACTGCGGAAGAGGTATCCGCAGGTCAGCGCAGTGGAGGGTACGGCCGAGGCAACTGGGCTGGCGGACTCAGCATTCGACGTCGTCAGCGTTGCCCAGGCCTGGCACTGGTGCGACCCCCTCCCCGCCAGCACCGAAATCTCCCGGATCCTGCGCCCGCAGGGAATCCTGGGACTGATCTGGAACCAGTTGGATACGTCGGTTCCGTGGGTCCACAGGCTTTCGCGCATCATGCACGCCGGAGATGTCCACAAACCTGGCTTCCGGCCTGCCATCGGTCCGGAGTTCGCCGGGTTGCAGAGCAACCTCACGGCGTGGGCGGACCCCACCACGCCCGAAGAGATCATGGAGCTGACCAAGTCGCGCAGTTACTACCTCCGGGCCAACGAAGCAACGCGGGCGAAAGTCATGGGAAACCTCGAGTGGTATCTGTACGACCACCTTGCGCACGCGCCAGGGGGGACCGTCCAGTTGCCCTACGTGACGCAAACCTGGCGGGCGGTCAAGGTTCACCGCGCCCTGCCACGGTAGGCTTGGGTTGTGAAGACCAGTACGCCCTCCTCCTCGATCGAGGACTACGTCAAGGTCATCTACTCCTACACGGAGTGGCAAGACAAGCCGATTACGTCCTCCCAGCTTGCCCAGCGCCTGGGTGTGGCCAACTCGTCAGTGTCTGAGATGGTCCGCAAGCTCAAGGACCAAGGCTTGGTGGACCACCAGCCCTACAGCGCCATCAGGTTGACTCCCGAAGGCATGCGCCTTGCCCTCTCCATGGTCCGACGACACCGCCTTATTGAGAGTTACTTGGTGGAAGAACTCGGGTACAGCTGGGACGAGGTCCACGATGAAGCCGAGATGCTGGAGCACGCGGTGTCAGACACCTTCATCGAGCGGATGTCTGCCAAACTTGGCCATCCCACCAGGGACCCGCACGGGGACCCCATTCCTTCGGCAGATGGCTCCGTTGAATTGCCGCACGCCTACCGCATGATCGAACTGGACCAGGGCCACTCCGGCCGTATCACCCGGATCAGCGATGAAAACCCCGATCTCCTCAGGTACCTGGCAGCCGAAGAAATTTCCTTGGACGCTCCGGTTGAAGTCGTCGGACGCAAACCGTTCGGTGGTGCACTCGTAGTCAGGATCGGAACCGGAGCCCAAGGCCGCGAGTTCGATCTCGCCGATGAAGTAGCGTCTGCCCTTTGGGTTCAGAGCGCTGAAGTCCATGAAGGTTGCGTCCTGCCCGCCCTGTGACCGGAGCCCCGCATGAGGTCAGTTGGGCAGCCCGACCGCCCCGCCGTCGTCGGACGCTGCATCCGGTTCGCTGCCAGCGGCCGGCGCCGCCTCCTTTGGAGGGTTCCGGATTCCGACGGCGGATGCCACTGCCCCCAGCACGAACAGTCCCGCCGTTACCACCAGTGCGTTGAAAAGCCCTTGCCGGGTAAAGACCGGGCCCACGATCAGCCCTGCAAAGGCAATGGTGATCAACCCGGCGATGCGCGCCACTGCGTTGTTCACCGCAGACCCGATCCCGGCTTCGTCGGTTGGGACAGCACCAAGAATGGCGGCCGTGAGAGGCGCCACGAGAGTGGCCAAACCCAAGCCGAAGACGATCTGTCCCGGGAGCACCTGGGTCCAATAGTTCAGTGGCTCCTGAACTGAGAGTGACAGCAGGAAGCCCACCGCGCACAGCAGCGGACCCACGGTCATGAACCAGCGGGGGCCGTATTTTCCGGCCAGGCCGCCAAAATACGATGCACTGAGCATGAGGATGACGGTACCCGGGAGCAGCGCGATGCCCGCCATCGTGGCTGCCATGCCGCCAACTTGCTGCAGATAGATTCCCAGTACGAAGAATCCGAGGGAAATTCCACCGTAAATGGCAAGGGTGGCAAGGTTCCCCCAAGCAAAATTGCGGATGGCGAAAAGCCTGAGGGGCAGCATGGGCTCCGCCGTCCGGGCCTCATGGACCAGGAAGAGCGCCATGGCCACAATGCCCACCGCCAGGGGCACCCACACCTGGATGCTTCCCCAGCCCATGCGGCCTTGCTCGATGAAGGCATATACGGGGCCGCCGAGGCCCACCATGGCCAGAAATGCCCCGAGGTAGTCAATGCGCTTGCTCTTGTCCCTCGCTGCGTCGGACGCCCGGAGGCCGGCCAGCATCGGCCAGATGGCGACAGCCGGAACGACGTTGATGAAGAAGATGACACGCCAGGAGAGAAGGTCCACGGCCATCCCGCCGATCAGGGGCCCGACGATGGCTGCAGCACTGGTCCAACCGGACCACTGGCCGATGGCCTTGGATTGCGCAGGTCCGGAGAAGGACGTGATGATCATGGCGAGCGAACTCGGAACCAACAAGGCACCGGCAATTCCCTGAAGCGCCCTCGACACCACCAGAACTTCGCCGGTCCAGGCCAGCCCGCACAACACCGATGTCGCTGCGAAGCCCGCGAGGCCCCATTCGAGGATCCGTGCCCTGCCGAAATGGTCGGACAGCGAACCGGCCACCAGTATCAGTGCACCCAATGTCAGCAGATACGCATCCACCACCCACTGCTGGATGACCAAGCCTCCACCCAGCTCGCGCCCTATGGCGGGGAGTGCGAGATTCACCACAAATCCATCAAGTATGGCGATGAACGAAGCCACAATTGCCACCACCAGCACGCGCCTTTGGAGCGGAGTACTGGGTAGCAGGGCCGCTGCGTCAGTCATGAGCACAGCCTACGCCCGGGAAGTCCCGTATCGTTGAATGGTGATTAGCAGACGTGATGCCGCATTGGCCCTTGATATTTCGATGGAAATGGCCCAACGCCACGGTATTCCGTCCCGGCTTTCAGAGGCCGAACTCCGCGAAATGCAGGACAACCCCCCGGCGTGGCTGGTTCAGTCGCGTGCCAACCGAACCGGCAAACGACCAGTCTGGGTCCATCTGACCTGTGCCGTGTGTGGCTACTCCGAGGCCGTCCGCCCCAAGAAATGGTGGCCTGACTTTTCATTCGTCTACTGCGGCACCCATCGGAACAGCGACCTTCCCAAGCTCTTCCTGGGTGAAGTGCGCAGCGAATACGAAGGTGTGGGCAGCCGCTTCGTCGGCGTCGTCGACGTTCCGGAGAACCAGGCCTAGCCAGGCTTCATTGCTGTTGGCTCATTTCTGAGGGCACTGCGATGATCTGCAGGGCCTTTCCTTCCCTGAGCACTGTCAGCGGAAAGGGTTCGCCGATGGCTTCCTCGAACAATAGCTTCTGAAGGCTCTCGGCGCTCGACACTGCCCGCCCCTGGGCGCGCAACACCAAGTCCCCTGCTCGGAGTCCGGACCACTCCGCTGGGGAGTTGGGAATCACCTCCACCACCCGCAGGCCCTCTTTCTGCCCCGTCCTCACTACGGCACTGGCATCAAGCGGAATCGGAGTGCTCACCAAACCCAGGTAGGCGCGTCGAACACGGCCGTCCCGCAGGAGGGAGGCGACGATGCGCTGCGTTGTCGTGTTGATCGGTACTGCCAGCCCGAGGCCCAGCCCCGCCACAGCGGTGTTGATGCCGACGATACGCCCCTTGGTGTCGGCCAAAGCACCACCGGAGTTCCCGGGATTCAGGGCGGCGTCCGTTTGTATGACATCCTCAATGACACGCCTGTGTTCCCCCGCACGGACAGGGACGGACCGTCCAAGACCGCTGACCACACCCGCGGTCACCGAACCGGCCAAGCCCAAGGGATTGCCCACGGCGATGACCAACTGCCCAACCCGCAGCGTGTCGGCATTGCCCAACAACGCTGGCGGTGGAGTGGACTTCACGCCCCGGACCACGGCGAGGTCTGACAACGGATCTGCCCCAACCAGCTCCACATCGGTGTGCTTGCCATCGGCGAACACGGCCCGCCCGGACCGGATTCCTGCCACTACGTGGGCGTTCGTGAGCATGTACCCATCGCCGGTGAAGACAACGGCCGAGCCGCTGCCCATGCGGATTTGTCCCCGTCGTCCGGTGCTGGTCATCTCGATGGCGGCAACATGCGGCGTCACTGACTCGGCCACGCGAATCACGATCCTCGAGTAGGCATCCAGTGCCTGCCCGTCATCAGGGTCGTCCAGTTCGAACTCCGGCTCAGTACTCATCACAAGCCTCCTGCCACCGCTCCACCGTGTTTCGGCGCCTATCCTGTTCAACCGCTGAGCCGGTTCCGGTAGTCCTGGGGTCGGTACGCCCTGGGTGAACGCCTAAGCGCCCCTGGCATTCATCAAGCACCCGGGCAAAAGAAAACCCCCGGATCACGAGGATCCGAGGGCTTTCCGGGGTGGAGATGGGGGGAATTGAACCCCCGTCCGATGTCGTTTTGTCAGGGCTTCTCCGGGCGCAGTTCGCGTCGGATTTTCTCGGCCCCAGCCATCCTGCGAACAGGTGGCTGATCCGGGCCCAGTCATCTAAGAGTCCCGTTTACCTCAATGACGAAGGCAAACAGCAGTGGCTATCTAAATGACGCCAGGAACCGGGGCGATAGCAACCCCGGGCTGACGGACTGTCTTACTGCTTAGGCAGCGAGAGCGAAGTCAGTGCGCTTAGATTCGGCACTTATTGGTTTGCAGACAGCGTTTACGAGATAATTCTGCATCCTCGGCCCGCTTCACCTGTCGCGACTAACATCGTCGAAACCGATCATCCCCGTATTTTGTTACCAAACCCGACCGGCACATCGATCATGTCGAGTTCCCGTCGGACTACCCATCATAACGCATTCATCCGTTGGAACATTCCCCGGACGCGATTGGCGTGGCGCCTACCGGCGGTTGCGTTCCCGCAGCTCACGCAGTGATTCACGCTTGTCCTGTTGCTCACGCAACGTTTGGCGCTTGTCGTAGTCCTTCTTACCCCGGGCGATGGCGATTTCCACCTTGGCCCTGCCGTCAAGGAAGTACAGCTGCAGCGGCACCACAGTGAATCCGGACTCGCGGATCTTTTGCGAGATCTTGTCCAGCTCTTCGCGGTGCAGCAAAAGCTTACGACGCCGGCGTGCTGCATGGTTGGTCCAGCTCCCTTGGTGATACTCAGGGATGTGGATACCCTCCATCCACAACTCGTCGTTGTAGAAGGTGCAGAAGCCGTCCACCATGGAGGCGTGGCCCTCACGGAGGGACTTCACTTCTGTCCCCATGAGCGCGATGCCAGCCTCATAGGTGTCCAGGACATGGTAGTTATGCCGGGCCTTCCGATTGGTGGCCACTACCTTACGGCCACTTTCCTTGGGCACGGTAGAACTCCTTGTTAGTTGCGGATTTCAACTAGTGTACGCCAGCACGACGAGGCCCCCGCGCTGGCCCCACGCTAGAGAAGGTTCATGGGATCCACTGCGGAGCCGTTCAGCCACGTTTCGAAGTGCGCGTGGCAGCCGGTCGAGTTACCGGTGCTTCCCGAGTATGCGATGAGCTGGCCTGCAGAGACCCGCTGGCCATTCGCCACCACGATGCTGCTGTTGTGGTAGTAAATCGTGGTCAGTGAGTTCCCTTGGACAACACCGTGAGACAGCTTTACTCGCCAGCCACCTCCGTCGGCCGAGTTCCAGCCTGAGTTGAAGACTTCGCCTGCAGCTGCCGCATAGACGGGTGTGCCGCATGCCGCACCGAAGTCGATGCCGGTGTGCATGTAGCCACCAGTACCGTAGAAGTCGATGGTGCCCGGCGGGGTTGCGCGCCAGCCGAATCCAGAGGTGATAGGCACATAGCTTGCGAACGGGTGACGCAATCCAAAGGCAGAGGGCGAACCCGCAGCCGGAGGAACATAGGGCTGCTCCGGAGGCGCAGGCCGCCCCTGTGCTGCCGCTGCGGCCGCAGCGGCAGCAGCAGCTTCTTCGGCAAGACGCCGTTGCTCTGCTTCCCAGGCTTCCCTGAGTTTCCTGTCCCGTTCCACGATCTCGGCAGCAACGGTGTCCTGTTCGGCCTTCACCCTGGCAAGGTTCGCTTCAATGCCGGGCTTGGCCGCCTGAAGTTGCCCGTTGAGGCGGGTGGTGTCTTCGATCAGCTTGTCGACTTCGGCTTTCTTGCTCGCAGCCTCGTCCCTTGCCGATTTTTCGCGTTCCAGCGCAGCATCCGCTTTCGCCTTGAGGTCCTGGATCTCCTCTTCGACAGCTACCAGCCTCGCCTGCGAGTTCACGTTGGTGGCGTTCTGCTGGGTCAGCTTGGTCATCGCTGCGTTCTGGCTCCGCATGGCCTGGTCTGCCAAATCCATGGATTCCGTCAGGTTGCCGGACTCGCTGGACCCGAACAGAAGGGCAATATTGGTCGGGACGCCACCGGATTTATAAGCCTGTGACGCGATCTGGCCGATCAGCTTCTTGGTGTCGGTGATTTTCTGCTTATCACTTTCCAGCTGCTCGGTGATCTTGGCCTTGTTCTGCTGGGCAAGTTCAACCCTCGCCGCCAATGCCTCGACTTCCTTGACCGCACTGGCCACCCTGCCTTGGGCCTCAAGCAGGGCCTGCTGCGCCCCTGGAAGGCGGCCTTGGTAGATCACGAGGTCGCCGGCGGCCTTGGCGATGTTGGCGTCCACAAATTCGAGGGACGCCTGGACGCGGGCAGCTTCTGCTTCGAGTGCAGCCTGTTGGTCTTCAAGGTTGTCGGCCTGCGCCGCGGGAGCGCCCGACAAGAGACTGACAGCCAGACCCACAGCAAGGACTGCACCTAAAATCCGAGCATTGCCCGACGCAAGGCGCCGACGCAGGGATGTCGGGTCCAACGTGGTCATCAGGAGTCCTTTTCCGTCGTGATCATGATTGTCAATCGAGTCAGAGTTTTCATTGCGCTAGACCTTCAGGTAACGCCGGAGCGTCAAAAGCGAGGATATCCCGGCAAGGCCAGCGCCAAGGGCGATCAGCACCGGTGCAATCACCAGCACTTGGGTGGAGGAAATGAACGGTGTGTTGAGGAACTGCGTGGACAAGTCGCCGTTGAGCCAGAAGTGCGCCATCAGCCATAGCGTGACCGAAGCCAACACCGCCCCCACAACAGCTGCGATGACACCTTCCAGGATGAAGGGCAGTTGGATAACCGTCTTGGAGGCGCCCACCAACCGCATGATTCCGGTTTCCCGCCGTCGGCTGAAGGCCGAGAGACGGATGGTGGTGGTGATGAGCAATACCGCGCAGAAGATCATCACCACGGCCACACCCATCGCCGCAACGGACGCCCCGTTCATCCAGGAGAAGATGCGTTCCAGAACCTGCCTCTGGTCGCTGACCGTCTCGACTCCCGGCTGGGAAGAGAACGTCTCGCTGATGATCTGGTATTTCTCAGGGTTCTTCATGTTGATCCGGAAGGATGCCGGCAGTTGGTCCTCAGAGACCGAATCCACAATCGGTGAATTGGAGAACTGTTCCTTGAAGTGGGTGTATGCCTCGGCCTGGGATTCGAACTGGAAATCGTTGATGTATTGCTTGACCGCCGGCGACTCCAGCATCGCCTGAAGGTTGGCTTGCTGTTCCTTGGTGGCCGGACCCGAAGCGCAACCAACCGCCGTCGAACCGTCGTTGCAGAGGAAGACGGCCACCTGGACTTTGTCGTACCAGTAGCCCTTCATCTGGTTGATCTGCATTTGCAGCATTCCGGCGGCACCCACGAAGGTCAGGGAAACGAACGTCACCAGCACCACGGAAATCACCATGGAGAGATTCCTGCGCAGACCGCTGCCGATTTCCCCCAGGATAAACAAAAGCCTCACAGCTGTGCCCCCTGTGCACGGTCGAGTTCCTCACCGCTGGCGTCCCGCAGCCGACGCGATTCGCCAACCACCGGAATCATCGACGTGTATAGGGCCTTGGCTTCGTCTCGAATGACCTTGCCATTCTTGAGCTCCACCACGCGGCGGCGCATTTCATTGACGATGTCGTCGTCGTGGGTTGCCATGACTACCGTGGTGCCGTTCTGGTTGATCTTGTCCAGGACTCCCATGATTCCCATCGACGTAATGGGGTCCAGGTTTCCCGTCGGCTCGTCCGCCAGCAGGATGCCGGGACGGTTTACGACGGCGCGGGCGATCGCCACGCGTTGCTGCTCGCCGCCGGAGAGTTCGTGGGGCATGCGGCGTTCCTTGCCCTCCAAGCCCACAGTTTTCAGGACCTCAGGAACTGTTTCGCGAATGATTGAGCGGCTCTTGCCGATGACCTGCATGGCGAAGGCAACGTTGGCGAACACGTTCTTTTGCGGAAGGAGGCGGAAGTCCTGGAAAACAACCCCGATGCCGCGCCGGAGCTTGGGGACGCGCCAGCTCGAAATGTTGGCAACATTCTGGCCGGCAACATACACGGATCCGGAATAGGCTTTGTCTTCCTTCAGGATCAGTCGCAGAAAGGTTGACTTTCCTGAGCCCGAAGCGCCCACCAGGAAGGTGAATTCGCCGCGGTTGATCTCAAGGCTGACAGAGTCGAGCGCCGGTCGGGCATTCTGCTCGTAGACCTTGGTGACATTCTCAAATCTGATCATGGCCCTTTAGAACCCCGCCGGACATGACATAGTCGCCCAGTCCAACAGCCGGAGCACGGGCTTTCGATGGGGGAAGTGAGAGCACCGGCCACTCGACTATACGCACGGACGGACCGGGTTTCCGGGCCTTTGGGGGGCGTGTCGCAGAATCCCGAGGGTCAGTCCGAACCGGACCCCGCCTTTCGGGGTCTTAGTTGGCAGCAGCGTTACGATTGCCCGTGCGCCAACGGATGCCGGCGTCAATGAAGTCATCGATATCGCCGTCCAGCACTGCCGAGGTGTTGCCCACTTCGTGTTCTGTACGCAGGTCCTTGACCATCTGGTACGGATTAAGAACGTACGACCGCATCTGGTCACCCCAGGACGCCTTGACGTCTCCGGCCAGTGCCTTCTTTTCAGCGTCCTGTTGTTCCTTCTTAACCAGCAGCAACCGGGACTGAAGCACACGCATGGCAGCGGCCCGGTTCTGAAGCTGTGACTTTTCATTCTGCATCGAGACCACGATGCCCGTGGGAATGTGAGTCAACCGCACAGCTGAGTCAGTGGTGTTGACCGACTGGCCGCCGGGGCCCGACGAGCGGAAGACGTCAACGCGGATTTCGTTGTCGGGAATCTCAATTGAATCGGTCTGTTCGATCAGCGGGATAACCTCGACGGCAGCGAAGGATGTCTGCCGGCGTCCTTGGTTGTCGAACGGGCTGATACGGACCAGCCGGTGGGTACCTGCCTCAACACTCAACGTACCGAAGGCATAAGGTGCCTTGACTTCGAAAGTAGCGGACTTCAGGCCTGCTTCTTCCGCATAGGAGGTGTCCATCACGGTGGTGGGGTAGCCATGGCGTTCGGCCCAACGCAGGTACATCCTCATGAGCATCTCGGCGAAATCGGCAGCGTCAACGCCGCCGGCCCCGGCTCGGATGGTAACTACGGCTTCGCGTTCGTCGTACTCACCTGACAACAGTGTGGTGATTTCGAGTTCCGCCAGGGCTTTGCGTATTGACGACAGTTCCTTCGCAGCTTCCGCCATGGAGTCTTCGTCGCCCTCGTCCTGGCCGAGTTCCACCAGGACTTCGAGGTCGTCAATCCTGGAGGCAAGCTTGGAAAGGCGCTCAACTTCCGACTGTCTGTGGGACAGCCGCGACGTGACCACCTGGGCCGAAGCGGGGTCGTCCCAGAGGTCCGGAGCGCCGGCTTGCTCGCTCAGTTCAGCGATCTCCGCCTTGAGGGCATCAACATCAGTGACGTTCTCGATGGAGCTGTAAGTTGCGCGAAGTGCGCGGATTTCTGCGGGAAAATCTATCTCAGCCATGGTCATCCCAGCGTACGCTATTCACCGCGCTCCCCCGACGGCACCCATGTTGCCATGCCGGACCATTACTGGGTCAAGGAAGACCGGGCGACGGACCTGGCCTCAACGAGGATCCCATCGGGCAACAGGAAGCTGACCACCGGAGGATGTGCGACTGCTGCCAGAACAACCACCGCCGTACCGCCGGGTTCGCTTCCTGTACCGGCCGTGAGAACCAGCTGATCATGACGCCCGAAGGCACCGTTGGCTGTGAGGTAGGAGCCTGCTGTCGCCTTGACGCGCTCTTCCATCAGCGAAGTTGCGGGCAAGCTCCCTGCCCCAATATCCCCCACCAGAAAAGAGTCAGCGGCCGCCAGGGCTGCTCCGTCCGCCAATGACAGCAGCTTCTTATGTTCCAAGTAGACCGCCGAAGCAGCCATAACCACGGTGGCCAGAAGAAGCGCCAACACAACGTAGCCAATGACGAGAACACCGATCTGGCCATCTTCGCGTGGTTCACCGACGGGAGGACTGGACCCGCGACGCCGGAGCGATGTCATTGGTAACGCCCCACGACCTGGGTCGACGACGCACTCAGTCGGGCGGCGTTCAAGTGCAGAGAGTCTGCGAACGGCAGCATGGGCAGAGGTACATCCAGGCCCACGGTCACTGTGACGCTTGCTCCTGCCGACAAGCAGTCCGCTCGATCGCATGCGATATCGACGCTGGCTTGGTTCGCTGTATGACCGTAGTCCCGAACGGCCAGGAGGACGGCGCCCTCAGCTGCAGCCCTTGCACCCGTGGCATCCGTGCGGGTCACAAAGACCTTGGCGGCCTGGTC
This sequence comes from Arthrobacter sp. AK01, assembly GCF_021109375.1. Taxonomy (NCBI): domain Bacteria; kingdom Bacillati; phylum Actinomycetota; class Actinomycetes; order Micrococcales; family Micrococcaceae; genus Arthrobacter; species Arthrobacter sp. AK01. Next base: position 153,883 of record NZ_JAJOHP010000001.1, on the reverse strand, counting down.
GGCAGCCCCGACCACCGCGAACGACCCGCCTTGGATCTGGCCTACTGTCACTACGAAGTAGACCAGCGGAACCATGAGCAGCACCGCCAGGAAAGTAAACTCCACGACGGCGCTGCCCTTTTGCGCCTGGCAAGTCCGGTTGCGGTCCCCGAACCCGTCGACCACCTCGACAGGCAGGCACAGAGCCTCACTCAGCCTCCGCAGGAAGGCGTCCAGCACTCTCTTGGTTGGCTTATCCGGAGAGTGCTGCATGCCCCTTCACCTCCAGCAATCCACCGGGACCTACGAGCCCGACCACCGGCAGTGGTGCCTTCACCGTCACCTCCAAGGCACGAACGCCGTCTACTGTGACCTCGGAACAGGAAATGTCCTTGGAATAATCGCTGTTCAACGCCGCGTGGATAAGCTGCGCAGTCCGCGCTTGGGCATCCGCCTGGGTGCGGTCCGCCAGCGCTCCGTAGCGCGCGCCGGAAGCTGCGGCATCAATGAGCGTGTTGTTGATATGCAGCACCAGCGTGAGCTGGACGATCGCCATAAAGAAAACGGTCAATAACGCCCCTACCAGGACGAAGTCCACAATGGCTGACCCGCGCTCCTCGGCAGCTCCCTGCCGCTCACCCATGGCGGGCGACGCAACCGCGGTGCTGGTACACCGCATTCCCTACTTGCCTACCTTGCTCATTGCCTGCTCGAACATGCCCCTCAGTGCCGGCGTGGCAAGGGCAAGAAGCCCGGCTACCAGCACGGCCGACATCAGTGTGATCATGACCCAACCTGGGACGTCGCCGCGATCACGGTCTTCGCGACGGGGCATCCCTCTCATATTGATCGTCATGAGCCACGAGCCGCAGCCAAGGATCATGATCGATGAGGTGGACAGTAATCTTGCAATTTGCTTCATGGTTTTCCAATTCGAGTAGTGCGGTCAGCGGATTCATCGTGAGTTGGTCAGATTCTGTTGTGGACGCCCTAAAGACTCATTTCCAAAGCTGCAACGGCCGGGAACGCGGCAAAAACGACCGTGAGTGGCAGCACTCCAAAAACCAGGGGCACCATCATGGCAATCTCTTTTCTGCCGGCGGACTCCATGAGGTCACGCTTTGCGGCATCGCGGACATCTGCAGCCTGTGCCCGGAGGACATCTGCCAGCGGTGTCCCCCGTTCGACGGCGACCACAAGACCGTCAAAGAACCTGACCAAGGGAGGCAACTCCGACCTTGAAGAGAAGGCTTGGAGTGCCTCTGAGAGGGGCTTCCCGGACCGGGTGTCGGCAAGGACGATGTCAAATTCCGCCGAAAGTTCACCGTGGGAACTGCGGCTGACTCTGTCCATGGCGCCCATCGCGCTCTCCCCTGCCGCGACTGCGAGCGCCATCAACTCCGCGAGACTGGGAAACTCGGCCAGCATTGCTGATTCACGCCGTTTGATCCGCTGGCCCAGTAGGTAGTCGCGGAGCAAGTAGCCACCCACGGAACCTGCGACGACTGAAACCAACGCGAATGCAGGGCTGAATTGGCCAGCCGCGGCGCTGACCGCGACGACGAGCACCATGAGCACAAAACCAACACCGGCGCACATCAGCTGCTCGGCCCTGAAATCCAGCGTGGACTTTGTTGAACCGGCGCGGGCCATTCTCTTTACCAGCGCAGCCGACCCCGGATTGAAGCGGGACAAGTACGTGACAGCGTCACCGATGATCGGGCGGAGAATCCGCTCCAGCGGCCCGAACGGCGTGAGATTGGAAGTTGGTTTCCGCAGGAGGCGTGACTCAAGATTGCGGGACTTCAACTGGGGCTCGATACGTTCCGAAAATGTGGTCGCACGCATGAAAGGCAGCCGCACCAGGACGAGCCAACAACCCGACCCCAGAAGCAATCCGCAGAGCACGGCGAAGGCCAACGACGTGCTCATCGAAGAACACGCTCGTCTTCGGGCAATGCACCCACGCGCAGCATCACGGAATAGCAGAAGACCGAGACCAGGAGCCCTCCCAGCAACACCATTGCTCCCACACCAGAGTTATAGGCAAGCATTGCTTCGGGACGGCTGGCCATGACAACCAGCACTATCCAAGGTGCGGCAACAGCCAGCCGCGCGGCGTTAATGGTCCATGACTGCCGCGCCTCAAGCTCACTACGGGTGCGGGCACTGTCCCTGAGGAACTCAGAGAGGATGCCCAACATCCGTCCGAGGTCTGAGCCACCCACTTCGCGGGTCATTCTCAATGCCTCGATAATGCGGTCTGCCACGGGATCAGCCAGTCGATCCTTGAGCCGATTCAGCGCGGCTTCAAAGTGGCCACCAGACCTGTAATCGGCCCCGAAATCCAAGAATAATACCCGAAGCTCTTCGGGCCCCTTATGCCCCAATTGAATGAGCGCCTCCGGCAGTGCCAGACCGGCCCGTATGGCTGAGCGCAGGTGGTCTACGACATCCGGCCACAGCAGCCGAAGTGCTGCCCGGCGCTTTCTTGCACGCCAACGGACTGCAGCAAAGGGAATCCATGAACCGAATATCGCAAAGCACACGGCCACCGGGGGCGATCCAGTGACAACGAAGAACACGAGCAGTGTCAAAAGGCCGAAGCCCGCGCAGGTGAGAAGAAGTCCCCCACCCGTTACCTTCTCAATTCCAGCCGACATGAGCAGCAGGTCCAAGCGTCGGGGCCTTGGCTCTTTGGCTTCCACCGGCGGCTGCACCCATGCGGACCACCACACCAGAAAGACACCAAGACCGAAAAGAATACCGAGAAGTGGCGCCATCAGTTCAACTCCAGAAGCGCGGCGACATCGAAGCCCGCGCGGGAAAACTTCTCCGCGGCAGGCATGGAGTTGGCCCGCGGCTGCAATTGACCGGCGACCATCCCGAACACGCCTGAGGACTCGATGACGCCGTTCTCCACCCTTCGCCCGAGGGAGAGGATTTCGGTCACCTGTCTACGCCCCGTGGAATGGCGGCTGCAGTGCACTACCAGGTCAATGCAGGACGCCACCGTGGGCACCACGAAAGCACTGGAAATATTGGCCCCCGCCAGTAGCGGGAGCGTGCAGATCTTGGTGACCGCGTCATGTGCGGAATTGGCGTGGACAGTGCACATGCCTGGCAAGCCCGAGTTAAGGGCAATGAGCATGTCAAGGCTTTCCGCCTCCCGCACCTCGCCCACTACCAGACGGTCCGGCCGCATTCGAAGGGCCTCCTTGACCAACCGCCTAAGCGGTATTTCACCTTCCCCTTCCAAGTTGGGTTGGCGGCACTGCAACCCGACCACGTCGCGCAGGGGTAGTTGCAGTTCGAAGATTTCCTCCACAGTAATGACTCGTTCACGGGAACCAATGTGGGCGGCAAGGCAGTTCAACATAGTGGTCTTCCCCGCTTGGGTAGCACCCGAGACCAATATGTTGAGCCCGCTGGCCACTGAAGCTCCCAGAAACCGCGCGGCTTGTGGCGTCAAGCTTCCAAGCTCCACCAAGTGCTCAAGTCGGCTCGCCCGTGCGATGAACTTCCTGATGTTGACAGCCCAATGCTTCCGGGTGATGTCAGGTATGGCTACGTGCAGTCTGGAACCGTCCGGAAGCGCGGCGTCAACGAATGGTGAAGACAGGTCAAGCCGGCGCCCGGAGCTCTTGAGCATCCGTTCCACGAGGTCACGAACCTGCTGCTCGTTGAGGCTGATGGCGGTCAGTTCGGATTCACCATTGCGGGCAACGTAGACCTCGTGGGGCGCGTTGATCCACACCTCTTCCACCGCGGCATCATCCAGGAGTGGCTGCAGCGGCCCGAACCCGGCAACGGCATCGAAGATGTGCCTTCTGGCTGCATCAAGGTGCCCCAGGGGAGGAAGCGGTCCCAGGAGCGCCCGTTCGTCGTAGTCGTTGACTGCTGCTTCCACAAGCCGTCTGACATCCGCGGCCTGCTCGAGGGGATCCAGCCCGCGACGTCGAATGAGCTCGCGGACTTCACCTTCGACGATCCTTACAGCATCCACATCTTCCCCAAACGATCCCGAGCCCGTAAACGAGAGGCATATCTCGAGTCATTCACGCTAAGGGAGCCATCACCCGCCCTCAAGTCGCCTGGCATGGCATGTGGATAACTTAGGAACACCAGCCACGTGAGCAACCTGGATCCCACTAGTCACTCCAGTTTCAGGATGTTATGGTAAAGCCCGTTAGGAGCTGGCCTTTGGTCTCATGCGCAAGCGCCCGCCCCGGAGCTTGTCCGCAAGCCACCCCATGCGCCGCTGAGCCGCGGTACAGGGCCGGATATGAAGATGAAAAGACGTGCAAGTGCCCCGTTCGGCCGCAGCCTACTGGCCCGGGCAGGCCTGGCGCTAACGACCGCCCTCGTAGCGGGCAGCTGCCTTGGTTCGCCGTCATGGGCAGAGTCCTCCGGACCACGACCGGCCCCATCGCCTGAGGCGCAGGAAACAATTCCAGCGCAGGGACCGCAGCCCGCAGGTGCCGGGCAGCAACAGCCGCTGCCCGCCGTCGAGCCTTCACCCGACATTGCGCCGTTGCCCGCCGATCCCGGTAACGGCTCCGAGGGACAGCTCCCCAAAGCGCAAGCAATGCCCGGCAACGCACCGGACGCGGAAACGATGAAGGCAGCCATGCGGGCAGCCATCCCGGCAGGCGGCGCGGAAATGGGACAACGATCCCCCAGGGTCCTGGCAGCGCAACAAAGCAATGGCACCCCGGCAGCTTCAGGCTCACGGGCCATAGGCAGCGCAGTCAGCTCCGCGGTTTCCATGGCAGCAGATCCGGGCCACTGGCGTCCCACCATCGGCGTCGCCGGACAGGACGTCAGCGCCCACCAACCCAACATCAACTGGCAGAGCCAATGGAACCAAGGATCCCGCTGGGCTTACGTCAAGGCATCCGAGGGCAACTACTACCTCAACGAGCAATACACCCAGCAGTACAACGGCTCCCGCAACGTGGGCATGGTGCGGGGCGCCTATCACTTCGCCATCCCCAATTGGTCATCAGGCGCTGACCAAGCACGGTATTTCGTGGCGAACGGTGGAGGCTGGACGGCCGACGGATACACCCTCCCGCCCGTTCTGGACATCGAGTACAACCCGTACGCCGGACGAACCATCAACGGTTTCTACTTCGGCAACACGTGCTACGACATGTCCAAAGCCCAGTTGGGGCAATGGGCAGCCGACTTTGGCAACACCGTCAAGGCCCTGACCGGCCGCTTCCCTGTCATTTACAGCACCACCGATTGGTGGAACACCTGCGTCGGCAATTCCACCTTCGGAAGCTACCCCTTGTGGATCGCTTCCTACTGGAACAACCCCACAAATTCGCCGGGCTCCATGCCGGCCAGCTGGGGCGACTACACGATGTGGCAGTACAGCAGCACAGGTCCGTTTGAGGGTGATTCAAACATTTTCAATGGCAGTTATGACCAGCTGCGCACGTTTGCCCGCGGGGTCTCCTACCCTTCGAATCCGTCCATCAAGTCTGCTGCCGATGTCCTTGCTACGAGCCCGGGCGGACGATTGGACGCCTTCCCTGCAAACGGTTCGGGTCGAATCACCGGACCTGTCGCCATCGGGTCAGGGTGGTCCGGCGCAAAGTCGCTCTACGTTGTGGACTGGAACCAGGACGGAGTGCAGGACATCCTGTCCCAATGGTCCGATGGGACGCTAAAGGTATTCCGGGGCGCCCCTGGGGGGTCTTTCTACGCACCCATCCAAGTCGGTTCCGGGTGGCAGGAAATGTCCCTGACAGTAGGGTGGTGGAACGCGAAGGATGCCTATCCGGGTGTGATCGGACAGGACTACCTGGGCAATCTGTACCGGTACCCGAACAGCGGCGGTGGAGGACTTGGAAACGGTGTCTTGATTGGCACCGGATTCAGCGGCCACCAACTCAACCAAATCGACTTCGACGGCGACGGCAACCAGGACATTGTCACACGCACTTCGGACGGAACCCTCCGTCTTTTCCGTTCCAATGGCGTCGGCAGCTTCATCAGCGAGCCCGGCAGGGTGATCGGCTCGGGCTGGGGTGGCATGACGGCAGTAAGCTCGGCAATCAACTTCAATGGAGCAGACTCCCAAGGTCTCCACGCCCGTGCAGCGAACGGCGATCTTTACTACTATCCTGCAGGTTCCGGGTCATGGGGCAACCGCAGCCTCATAGGGTTGGGGTGGAACGACGCAAGCCTCATCAGTGGTGCCTCACTGGATGTGGAGACAACCCTTGGCATCGACCAGGAAGATGTCCTGGCGGTCCGTCCGGATGCCAACCTCTACCGTTATCCGGGGACCGGCACCACGGCCCTTTTGCCGGAAGACCTCATCGGAACGGGCTGGGCGGGCTTCAAAGCAGGGTTTGTCACCGACTGGAACGGCGACGGCGCACTGGACATTGTCGCCCAATGGTCTGACGGCCGGTTAAACGTCTACCCGGGCAGGAACGGCAGCGGCTTTGGGACGGCGATAGCGTTGGGCAGCAACTGGAAGGGCTGGACCCTGAGCGTAGGCACCTGGAAAAAGGCAGACGCGCACCCCGGAATTGTCGGCTATGACTCCGCCGGCCGGCTGTACTACTTCAATAACCCCAGCGGCAAGACCCTTTCCGCGGGGGTCTACATCGGCGTCGGATGGGCCGGCCTGGACATTGCCCAAATGGACTTCGACAAGGATTCCAATGCTGATCTCCTCGTCAAAACGGGCACCGGGGACCTAAAGCTGTACCGCACTAACGGTACCGGCAACTTCATTCAGGAAGCTCCAAGCGTTGTGGGTACCGGCTGGAACGTGATTTCCGGATTCGGTGCCGTTCGTGGATTTGCGGGTGCGGGCTCACTCGGCGTCGTTGCACGAACCACCATCGGTGAACTGCGCTACTACCCTGTAGGTTCGAACAAGACCTGGGGAACGCCAACCAGGATCGGCACAGGCTGGAGCAACCTCACAATCCTGGCACCGGCCGCCGGTTAGCAGGACCCCCAAGCTCAGACCACGTCATGAATGAGGGGCCCATCCGCGGAAATCCGTGGGCGGGCCCCTCATTCATCATTGCCCTTAGCCGGGCCAACTCTATGCAAGCAAAGCATTCATGGCATTTACCAGTGTGGTCTCCACGCCATTAGTGCCGGCTTTGAAGTGCGCCAAGTGGCCGTAGACAGTCATCGAACCCCCCGCGATTCCAGGGAAGTCGGGCTCCCATCCACCTTCATAACTGCCCAGAGGCATGAAAGGTGGAAAGAACTCATTGCTTGGTATATAGCAGCAGGATTCATTTGCATATCCACCGACAATAATACCGTTGGTCCCACCATTTCGGCCGCGAAAATAAGCCGCATAGCCGCTGACGAGTTCGCCACCGATCATGGCTATCTTCAGCTCCGGGCTGCCATTGAATTTCCACACCTGGAACGGGGACGGTACAGCCGTTTCAAAACTGTTGCTGTCAATGCGTCCGATCATTACCTGCGCGTGCCGTTGGTACCACTGGGGCTGGCCGTTGGGATTGGCCAGCCTGGCAACGTAGGAAGCACGCACCGCGGCCAGATTTCCGGCTGTCGGAGTGATATCCAACGGCAGTTGGACTTCCTGGTAGCGCGTCACCATGGGACCGCTGAGGGCACGCCCCGCAGATTGCATGTTCGAATGGACCGTGGCACCAAGGGCGTCTCCATGCTGGTCCCGGAGTTCCCAGCTGCGGACTCCCCCGGGGTCTTGATCTCCAGCCGGACCCTGCACGAACATCGCGAAACAATTCGGATTCCGGTTTTCGATGTAATTGCAGGCGCCTGCAGCAAAATCTCCATCAAAGAGCGTGCGCAGACCTGCACTGATGGGATGGCACCCATAGCTAAATATCACGGCAGCCGGCGTACCATTGCCTCGCCTGGCGACGAGAATTGGGACTGCCGTTTCCGTGTATGGCAGTCCCACGCGGTTGGCGGAGAAATTCTGGGTTGAAACTTTGTAGTCGAAAGTCACTGCCGTTTCATCCGCGTCCAAGGCTTCCCGGGCGAGGTCAACGATGGTGTCTTCAAGATCGGCACTGTAAGAACGCACCAAGCCCAAATCCGCCAGCCCGTAAGCCATGAAGGGATGGAGAGTGTCAATCAAGGCGGGCCCATTGTGCGTATGCGTCGCCTGGATCAGGATGTCGCTGCTCGACCAATCCGCGAGCTCGATGATCCTGTCCCGGATCCGCTGGTGCATGGATCGCGGCAATGCCAGGACATCCAGGCTGATGATGATGTGGGGATGGGCGTCTTCCCAGATGAGGATGGCCCGAGCGTACAAGGGCTCGAACGGTGAACTGCTGGTGGCCTCGCGTCCGCCGTCGGTAGAACCATATCCAGCCATATACGGATTGGTGCTCAGCGACGGCGTTATGTCAGCGCTTGCAGTTCCTACTCTAAACGCCATAAAAGATCACTCCTTGATTGTGCGCAACGGGTGATCTTCGTTTGCCCCCAAACAAAGTCAGTTTCCCAAATACGCTGAACAGCCAATACGTGAGACCACCTTCATTAGACCATGTGATCCCGCAGATTTGTGTGGTTGGTAGCGATGAATATCGCCCTGAAATGCGCCGCCCCGGCTTGAAAAATCAGGGCGGAATCTGCGCCTTCTCCGTGTCTAGCCAGGCACTGCAGTCTTGAGCCACCTGGTCAGCAGCGCAGCCTGCGGAGCCAACGGGGCCAACGTCAGTGCGCCCTTCACTACGGGTATCCCGTAGGCCGCGAGTGAGGCTGCCAGTGTCCTGTGATCGGTACGCGTGCACGCCCTGATGATGAGCAGGCACAGAGCCGACGCTTGGCCGGGAGCCGCACCGGCGGCCACGGCCGCGTTGACGGCAGCCGTTTCTTCGGGAGTCAGGATGTGCGGTCCACTTCCGACGTAGGCCACCTGGCAGTCCGTGACGTGCATGTACCGCGTGGATGCCCAGACTTCCTCGAGGCTCGAAAATTTGCCAATCAGGCTGCCGTCTGCCGCAGTACATGTGAATTGGTACCGGATGAGAGGCTCCGGACGCTCAATGGGGACTTTGTCATCATTTGCGATAACAGGCGCCAAATCGAGTGCGGCTGGTTGGGAAGTATCTACTTTGGTTCCTGAACAACCGGCCAAGGCAAGAGTTGCCACACCGAGTTGAAGAACACTGCGCCTGCGCATGTCCACCGAGGGATCCCCACTTCATTCGGATGCTCCCCAGCTCCGCATGCATTGGTTATTCGCCCCAAGCCGTTTCCGGCTGCGTCTTAGTACATCTTCCCCCAAATTCCGCATTTGTCACTAGTAAAGTTTTGGCCGGCCTCAAGCTCGACGTTTTTGCCGGCCTCAGGGACTCCTCCGCTGGCGACGACGGAACCGTCCTGCGCAGCGACGGACCACGTACATTCGCTGGCCAAAGCGCCGGGCTTGACGAGCTGGACTCCGCCGGCTTCCACGGTTTCGCCCACTACATGGCTGCCGTCGCCAACCCTCGTACCTTGAGCCCAGCCAGCGATGATTTTCCCCTGCGGCGCGTCCGGACAAAATGCAGCCGCAGCGAGCAACGTCCCGTGACTTGCCTCCTCGAATCCGCCGGGGCCTGTTTCATCGCTGATGCGCGTGCACAACCGGAGGACATCCTGCATGGCTGCCAGACCATCCTCGGCTACTGCACCCTGCGGCGCGGCCGTGGAAATAGCTTCAGCTTCGCGGGGCGTTGGAACGAATGGTTCTTCACCTGCGTAGGTGACTTCGCAGGAGTCCATACGGGTGTAGTTATTGGCAGCCCAGACCTCCGCGAGGCTCGACAACTGGACTTCCGGCGATGCGTCAAGGCTGGTGCAACGGTAGGAGAAACGACCCGGGTCGTCGTCGCCTGCTGACGGACCGGGGTCGCCAGTTTCGCGGCTTCCGGGAGCGGACGACGACTGGCTGGGCCCTGCGGTAGCAGTGTCACTACTGGGTGCCGGCGTACTGTTCCCAGGAGTTGGCTGTGATGAAGGGGCCGTGCAGGCGACCAACAGCATCACCATCGGCATTGCCATCAGCAACATTCTGCGCATTGTGACCTCCACCTCAATCGTGCGGTGCGGCGGTTGTGTGGTCAAGACGGACTGCTTGACGCCCCTGAATCCGAGGCCATTCAGGAATGCACTAGTGACAAATGTGAAAATTGGTGGAAGATGTACGTAGACGCAGCCGGAAACGGCGTGGGGCGAATAACCAATGCATGCGGAGCTGGGGAGCATCCGAATGAAGTGGGGATCCCTCGGTGGACACGCGCAATCGCAGTGTTCTTCAGCTTGGTTTGGCATGTCTTGCCTTCGCCGGTCGCTCAAGAACCTCTCATAAGACTCCCCGCCGCATTGCACTCAGCAAGGCGGGCGAAGGACGGCAACGCCACAAACTGACGGCAGTTCTGGCCACTGCCAGCCTTGCGACGGCGGCACTCACCGGCGTCCTGACAGCGGGCCCGGCCTTCGCGGACCAAGCACGCCAGACAGTGGCCACAGGTCTGACCAAAGCCGCAGGAACATTGGTGGACCCGGACGGACGCCTGTGGGTTTCCGACGCTCGGGCAGGGTTCTGCCGCGTGACGGAGGCTTCGGGCGCAACCGCGGGGGGCCTCGAAACGGACACCTGCCTCGGTGGAACCCTGACTGGTCACGACAACGGCCCGGCCTTGGCCGGAACGCCCGCCATGATCGATCCGTCCCCTGCCAACCACGGCGATGGTGACGAAGTGGCCTTCATTCCGGATGCCGCCGTCGGAAGTTCCGACGTCGTACGGGCCCTGTGGAATCCTGACAATGGCGTATTCGAGTACAACGGCGCGCTAACCATCTTCGACGGCGACCTGAGGCCAAATGCCGTCAGCGACGGCCCCGACGGCAACATCTACCTGTCGTTTGCCAACGCCCGGTCAATCGTCAAAATCGTGGATCCCACGGCCCTCCATCCGAGCATCGAATCCATCGCTTCGGTCAACTCCAGCTCCCTCAGCCTGGCTGCCACGCACCGCAACAGTGCGGGCAACGTAGTGGTGTATGTCGCAGAAACCACAGGGTTGACGGTGTTTACGGCACCCGAAGACGGTGTACTGACCAACTTCGTCCCAGCGCCGCTCTATAACGTCGGCAAGCCGACAGCCATCTACTACGACTGGCAGTCGCCCCTCGTCCTCTACACAGGAACCGGGGTCGGAACCACCACAGCCGATGCCGGGAAGGACACCATCTCCCGCATCGACCTGAGTACGGACACCGTGGACAACCAGTGGGCCCTGGGCTTCAGCAAGGTCGGCGGCCTGACCATGCGGGACGGCAAACTCCTGGTCATGGAAGACCCGGGACAATTGGATCCTGCCAAGCCCGCTGAGCGCGGAAGGATGCTCACCCTGGGTGGCGTTGTACCTTCCATCGTCAGCGGTCCGACGGCGGCAAATGGAACCCAAGCGGCCAACCCGGCGTTCACCAACGACTCCACGCCAACGTTCACTGTTGCTTCAACGCCGCCGGGCGGCGCCCTTGAGTGCAGCCTCCAGTTGAGCACGGCGACGCCGGTCTGGCAGGTATGCTCCGGCGGCACCTTCACGCCGTCAACGGCTTTGGCCAGCGGCGCTTACACGTTCTCGGTGAGGGCAGCTCCATCAGGCCTTCCCGTATCGCGGACTTTCACAGTCGACCTGGCCGCACCCAGCGCACCGGTGATCACCTCACCCGCGGCGGGGGCAACCGTCAACGGCGCGCCGGTCCTCGGCGTCACCTCCGATCCCGATTCGACGTTGTCCTGCTCAGTCGATTCCACGACAACGTTCACCGCCTGCGCCAACGGGCACGTTTTCAATCTCACTACCGCGGGGCAACACGTCCTGCGGGTCCGAGCCACGGACATGGCCGGCAACGTCAGCACACTTGCGTCGGTAACCGTAACCGCCGACCTGACCGCGCCCCAGGTATCCATCAGTTCACCCGCGGAAGGCGCAACTGTCGGCATCTCGCCATCCTTCACCTTCACCTCCACCTCCACGGACATTGCAGGATTCAGGTGCAAGCTCGGCTCCAACGCCTACACGGCCTGCACATCTCCCAAGGCCTACACGAACGTTCCAAGTGGTCCTGTGACCTTCACGGTGGAAGCCAGGGACAACGCAGGCAACACTTCCACGGCTGCAAGGAACGTGACTGTCTTCGCTCCTGACACAGCCCCTCCCGTCGTATCCGTGGATCCGGCCGGAGGAACGTACGGTGCCGGCAAGACCATTGCCTTGTCAGTCAATGAAGCGGCCACCATCTACGTCACAACCAATGGCACGACGCCGACTACATCGAGTCCGGTTTATTCGGGCCCGATCCCCTTGACGTCGATGACCCTGAAGTACTTCGCGCGGGACACCGCAGGAAATTCATCGGCAGTGGTCACGCAGACGTACGTGCTGGACAACACGGCTCCGACCCTGACCGTCACTCCCGGGGCAGGGGGCTATGCCTCAGGACAACTGGTCACGATGTCTTCCAGTGAACCGGGAAGCATCTTCTACACAACAGACGGGACAAACCCCGCAACTACCGTTTCGGGAACCACCAAGGCCTACACTGCGGCGTTTGCGTTGACTGCCACCACCACCGTAAAGGCCTTGGCCGTGGATGCTTCCGGAAACGTCTCGGCCGTCACCACGCGCGCCTACACGGTTCTGGATACCACTCCTCCGGTGGTAACTGTGACACCACCCGCTGGCAGCTACCCCGCCAATCAGCAGATCACCCTCACCGCCAACGAAGCTGGATCCAGCATCTACTTCACCACCAACGGAACGAACCCCACCGCCACAGCGGCCAACAAGTACTCCTCAGCGATCACGCTGACGGCAGCCATGACGCTGAAGTATTTCGCGGTGGACACCTCCAACAACAGTTCGGGCATCGTCAGCCAGGCCTACACCGTGACAGCCCCACCGGCGAATACCTGGAAGGACTACACCGGTGATGCAAAGAACGACGTCGTGGCACGCGACAACGGCGGCACGCTGTGGCTGTATCCGGGCAACGGATCCGGGGGTTGGTTGACCCAACGCTCCCTGGGAACCGGCTGGAACTCGCTGAATGCCATCGTTCCCACGAAGGACTTCAACGGGGACGGACGCAGCGACGTCCTGGCCCGGGATGCGAATGGTGTTCTCTGGCTTTACCCGGGCAATGGATCCGGTGGCCTCCAGGCACGCGTCCAGGCGGGGACCGGCTGGGCCGGAATGACGCTCATCCTGGCGCCAGGCGACTTCAGCGGTGACGGCAAGGCCGATGTCCTCGCAAGAAACTCGGCAGGCGTCCTGTGGCTCTACCGCGGCAATGGCACAGGCGGCTTCACCTCAAGCGCCCAAGTTGGTACGGGTTGGAATGCCATGAATGCGATCCTGAGTACCGGCGACTTCAACGGCGACAGCAAGACCGATGTCCTGGCCAGGGACACCTCAGGAATCCTCTGGCTGTATCCAGGCAACGGCACGGGTGGTTGGCTTAGCCGGGTCCAGGTTGGGAGCGGCTGGAGCGGGATGACGGCCATCCTCGGACCGGGCGACTTCAACGGTGACGGCAAGAACGATGTCCTCGCCCGTGACGCCGGTGGCAACTTGTTCCTGTACCCCGGCAACGGAACATCCGGATGGCTCTCCCGAAGCCAGGTCGGCTGGGGTTGGGGAGGATTCACGTCCCTTCCATAGGAACATGAAAAAGGGAGGGTGGGGGGGGGGGGGGGGGGGGGGGGGCCCCCCGCGGTAGGGGTTGAGTTCTGGAGAGGGGTGGGGGGGGGGGGGGGGTGGGTGGGGGGGGGGGGGGGGGGGGGGGTGGTGTCCACGCCCCATCCCCAACCAAAAAAAACCTTCCGCGGGGCCCCGCGCCGCGGCCGCCCCCCCCCCCCCTCCCCGTTTTAACTTTCAGGAGATCCTAAGTGCGTTCCTTCATGGGATGCATGGTGGGCCTGTTCGGACTCGCCTGGATATCCAACTGCAGGGATACCAGGAGCATCTGCACGCCCAGGACAAAAGGCACCACAGCCAACATCACCGACCCGGCCGTCGGAGATCCCACGCTTGCCGCGAGGACCCAGATTCCAGCCACAAGGCCCATGACGATGAGGGCAATGCCGGCGATCAGCAAGAGGGCAACAGCGGAGAAGGACCACACCATGTACTTCCACCACACACGGCGCCAGAAGCCGCCAAAGAGCATGGCAAGGAGTTCGGGAATGACCTTCCGCAATTTGATGCTGGAGACTTCGTTGCCATAGACCGCAGGAATCGGCACATCCACGATCGGAACATCAAGAATATTGAGGTGGATCAGGAGGTCGTTTTCGAAGCTGTAGCGCGCTGCCACTTTGTTCATTGGAAGGCGGCGGAGGACCTCGGTGCGGATGGCGGTGTAGCCGTTCTGCGGATCGAAGATGTGCCAGTAGCCGGAGGCAAGCTTGGTCATGAAGGACAACACGATGTTGCCGAAAATGCGGTAGCCGGGCATTCCTGCAAACGACTCTCCCGAGAAGAACCGGTTGGCCTTGGCGAAGCCATAGCCATCTACCACGGGATCAAGAAGTTGGGGAAGGTAGTCGGGATCCATCTGGGCATCGCCTGCCATGACCACGTTGATGTCGGCACCCAGTTCCATGGCTGCTTTGTGGGCCGTCAGGACGGCACCTCCCACGCCCTGGTTGACTTCGTGCCGAATCAAGGTGACGCGACCGTCGTCGGCGCGGCGTGCGGCTCCCGACGTGTCGTCCGGGCTGCAGTCATCAACAATGACGATGTCATCAACAAAATCAGGCATCGTCTCGATGACCTGGGCGATGTGGTTTTCTTCTTTGTAGGCCGGTACTACCGCGGCAATTCGAACGCCTCGATACATCGATTATCCTTCGCTGCTGTTTGGTGTGAGTTTCTGTGTTGGCGTGTCGGTGCCCGACTGGCCATCTAACTGTTCGCTGCCGCTGTTCGATTGCTTCTTCTGAGGAAAGACCCAGTGCTTGTAAATGAAGTAGTTCCACCCCATGGTCACGATCGTCGCAACCACTTTACCCACTACGTAGCCGGCACCAATGAACTCGAAAAGCTCAACAATGCCCATCACAGCCAGCGTATTGAAAACCAGGAGGCCTGAATACCGAAGCACTCCCCCGAGGGCCGTTCCGCCACCGTTGAAGGCAAAATGGCGCTGCAGGAAGTAGTTGAAGAAGAAGCTGCCCCAGAAGCCTGCACCGGTGGCCAGCCACAGCGGCCAGCCAAAGACCTGGAAGCACAGGGCCAGGAGACCAAGGTCCAGCAGGAAGCTCAAGCCTCCGATGAGCAGGAACTTGAACAAGCTGGATGCCAGGAACTTGGAGATAAATGCCTTCATGATCAGCAGATCCTTCCTAGCGGTGCAATGCCGTCCGGATTCCGGTTTTCAAGAATCCCTGATACGCCGTCAAGCTGCAGACGGTCCTTCGCCGAGGCATCGAATGCCTCCTTGCCACCAGGCAACTGGGACCAGTCGATCTTGTACAGGGCGGCGTTTCCTTCACGCACCACGAGCTGGAGGTATGGAATGGAATCAGGCTGCGTGAGCCCCGCCTTGGGCTCATCCCATGCCCTGATCCTGCCGTCGGCAATGTAGACCCATTCGATGCCCAATTCAGCGGCCGCGTCGCGTACCTGCGGATCCGTTGCAAGTTCAGGGAGCTTTTGGAGGACGAGCAACTGACGGTTTGTCGGAAGAATCTCGAAATGGCGGATCATCGGCATGCGGTTGCCCAGTGCGTACATCCATACCGAACCATCGCATGAGTCGTTCAGCACGGTGGCGTCCGCCGGCACGTACTGGTCGATCTTGCTGAGAAGCCCAACTTCTGATGCACTCAGCGTTGCGCCATCAACCTTGGTATTGATGTTGATCCGCTCGGCGTTCTGCTTGAAGTAGGGGATGGCGGCAATACCACTCACCAGGAGCACGGCCGCAGCTGCCGCAGCAGTCACTACATGGCTGGGCCTGTGGCCGGCGTGAGATCCATCCGGGGCGGATTTCCCCGACCTGCTGCGTATCTTTGCGACCAACCACGCGATGGCTTCGGCCAACTGCGCCACTCCCAAGCCTGCGAGCGGTACAAGGAGCATTACGAGGATGCCGAAGATACGCCACTGGTCGTCGTAGAACGGAGCCGTCAACGTCATGAATCTAGGGTTGTCGGTACCCATTGTGTAGACCGACAGGAATGCGAAGGCCAACACAGGACCGAAATACCACCACATGCGGATCCTGAGGATCATGGCCAAACAGCCCAGTGCCACGAGGGCGGTCAGGATCGGCATAGCCATCGAACCATGGTTCAGGAAAATGATGTTTTGGATGGCTCCGTTGCGATCGGTGTCCGCTGCCCACACCTGCTTGGAAACGCGCTCGGATTCCTTCAGCATCTGGGCGATGATCGGCCAGCCGAGGACCACCGCGAGGACACCTGAGACGGCGAGGTATACCGTAATGCCGAGAATCCTGCCCTTTCGGCGGATCAACGCCGAAAGCAACCAGAAGAGAAGTACGGGAAGTACAACGAAGGCCAGCGAGGGATGGACGGCGATAAGTCCTACTGCCCCGAACGCGATGCCGGGGACCCAGAACTTCTGCCGTTCCACCGCTCCCTTCACTGCCAGCAGAGCGAATGGACCTACCAGCAGCATGCCGGCAAAGAACGGAATCAGCGGGCCACGCCACAGGAGGTCATAAGGGTAGACCGTAAACCAGCCGGCAACGGCCGCAGCCGCAGCCACGGCGATCGGGCGGCGAGTGACCAGCATCGTCAGTGCCATGGTGCTCAACGGCAGTTGAACTGCCATCATCACCAGGACAAAGACGTTAAGGAACACGGGGATGCTGACACCGCTCATCGGCCAGAACAGCGACAGCACGGCGTGGAAGGCAATCGGGTAGCTCCGGATGGGAGCTTCAGGAATATTGGTGTCGTAGTAGGCGAAGTTGCCCGCGATACTCGGATCCCACTCGTGGTTCACCGAGATCAACCGGATCATGTTGGCGTGCCACGGGATATCCCAGTCCTGATTGATCCCCTGGAGGCCTTCAGTTCCAACAATCCATGAGACAGCGGCTACCGCACCGCCTGCGATCAGTCCTGCAAGGAGTATCCACCAGGAGCCTGCAAACCGATGCTTGCCAAATATCGCCGGTTTGGCCGCGGACCCGAACTTATCCGGGAAATAGCGGCGCAATGTGATGCGCAGGGCGAACAGGAGTGCAGAGAGAACCAGCAGGACAGCCGTCACTGGAAGCAGCTGCCAGCTGAGTCCCAGCGCATTTCCCATCACGCCGATCACGGTCAATACGCCCATTCCGAGCAATGGTGCCACGACGGGCAGCAGAACCCGGCGAACGCCCAAGGCTTCCCCCAAGATCCAGCCCGGGCCCCACCACAACACAACGATCAGGAGTACACACAACAGCAGCGGGCCGATACCCATTCCTACGATCGCCTTTCTTAGATGCTTCCACTAGCCATCCGTTGACAGACGACTCTTTGCAATTGACTGCGGTTAGTTGCGTTCCCGCAGCCACGCCACAGCTTGGTCCGCCGGACCCTCGAACTGGACCGTGCCGGAGGACAACACCACTCCCCTGTCGCAAATCCGCGAAATCATGTCAAGGTCGTGGCTGACAACCACCAGGGTGCGGCCTTCGTCGGAGAGTTGCTTGATTTTGGCAAGGCACTTCCTCTGGAAGGGCTCGTCACCCACCGCCAGGATCTCGTCCACGAGGAAAATATCGGGTTGGGTATGGACGGCCACCGCAAAAGCAAGCCGGAGGAACATTCCCGAAGAGTAGAACTTCACCTCAGTATCAATGAACTGTTCGATCTCGGAGAAGGCAACGATGTCGTCGAACTTGTCCTGGATCTCCTGCTCAGTCATCCCAAGGATGGCTGCGTTGAGGTAGACGTTTTCACGCCCGGACAGATCCGGGTGGAACCCGGCTCCCACCTCGATCAAACCTGCAACCCTGCCCTTGGTACGCACGGTGCCTTCGTCGGGCAGGATGACACCCGAGATCAGCTTCAGCAAGGTGGACTTGCCGGAGCCGTTGAAGCCCAGCAATGCCACTGTCTCCCCCGGCTGGATCTCAAAGCTCACGTCATGGAGCGCATCGAACTTCTTGGTGAGGTCCCCTTTTCGCCCTTTGGCGAGCCAAACGAGGGTTTCCTTCATGGAGTGCGAGTGACGGAGGTTGAATGTTTTCTTCAGGCCCTTGACGATTACTGCGGCGCCCATTTAGACCTCCTGCGCAAAGTGGCCCTCGAGCCGTCGGAAGACGATCTGGCCAATAACAAGGAACAGTGCTGCCATGCCGAGGCCTATGAAGCCCGTCACCAAGAGATGCGGGGGCAATTCGACGGGCTGGTCGACCGTCGGATACCAGAAGGCCCAATGGAATAGCTCCACGGCAACGGTGATGGGGTTGAGCTGGTAGATCGTGAGAACCCAGGGCGCTGCCAACCGGCGGATCATCGTCCAGTCATAGAGGACCGGCGAAGTCCACGTCACGATCATCATCAACATATCGACGATGTTCTCGGCGTCCCGGAAGAACACATTGACGGCACCGGCCAACAGGCCGAGGCCGGTTGCCGTGACGGCCACAATGACAAAGCCAAGAAGGGCGCCAAATAACTGCATGACATCCGGATGCCACCCACTCAGCAGGGCCGCGGCCAGCAGAACAATCAATTGCGGAAGGAAGTGGACCGCAGCGACCCAGACGGAGGCTACGGGGAACAGTTCACGCGGAAGATAGATCTTTTTGACCAGTGCCGCGTTCGACACGATCGACCTTGTGGCATTCGAAAATGCTTCGGAGAAGAAGTTGATGACAATGACGCCGGAGAACATGTACAGGGCGTAGTTGGGAATTTGGTCCCCGACGCGCAGAACGATGCCCAAGGCGAAAAACAACACGACGTACTGGACGAGCGGCTTGACGTACGACCATGCCAGACCCAGTACCGAACCGCGGTAGCGGACACGAAGTTCTTTGCGGACAATCAGTTTGAGGAGGTACCGCCGCCGGTACACGTCCAGCAGTCCGGCGCCCACCCCCGGAACAGCATAAGTATCAGTGGAGTTCGACATCGCTACTTGCTGGGCTCCGACGCTTCAAAAGTTTCCCGCCAGGATTCCATGGAAGTGATCTCTGGAAGGGCTTCGCGATACTGGGCCCGCAAGGTCTCCCAGTTGGAGAAGAGCTGGGCGTGCAGTTTTGCCGATTCCACCACGAGCTGGCGGGCCAGCTTGGGGTCACGCAAGTGCCACGACGCTCCCGTTCCATCCGCATTGGAGACGACCGCACTGTCCAGGTGCGCAAGGCTCCACCATTTGCCGTCCTGGTGCGCCACCTGTGCCTCGGGGTTCTCCTTGGCGGAGTCACGCACGGGGGCTAGCGTTTGCTTCAGGACAGTCTTTACGGCCCACGGCAGCAAGCCCAAAGCTCCGGGCTGCTTGTAGGACTGCGGCTTCTTGGGGGGACGCTTCCGGAAGACCTCCGGGAAGGCCCCGGGATCCGTCTTGACCTGTGAGTCCTGGAATTCTTCGCGCATTGCACGGAGTTTAGGCATCGTGGTGGGCAACTGTTGGTGCAGGTTGCCCGGACCCTCAAGGACATCCCGCAGGGCCATGATCCGCGCCTGCTCCGGGTAGTACTGCATGGACACCAAGTGCTTGACGTCCGTGTTCAGGCTTTCGCGCAGGATGCGTCCGCCCTTGGGGAACGGCGAGTGCAGGAGAGTCGCGATAAGCCTGTTGCGCTCGTGGTAGTAGGCCTGCCAGTCAACAGAGTCGTCCTTGTCGGCCCAGGAGACGTGCCAGACTGCCGCCCCGGGAAGAGTGACCGTCGGGAACCCGGCTGCACGGGCGCGCAGTGAATACTCTGCGTCATCCCACTTGATGAAGACGGGCAGGGAAAGGCCGATGGTTTCCACCACGGTCTTGGGGATGAGGCACATCCACCAACCGTTATAGTCGGCATCCCAACGCCTGTGCAGCTGAGGGGTGGACCGCAACCCTGCAGCAGAGAAGTCGTGGTTGCCAAGGCCTTCGACCGGTCCCCACAGGAAGCGGTAGAAGTTGACGACTTCCGAGTAGGCGTGGAGGACAGACTTGTTGTACATGTCAAACATATGTCCGCCGACGATGGTTGGCTTGCGGCAGAGATCAGCGAACGCCACTGCACGCATGACGCCCTCTGTCTCAAGCTCAATATCGTCATCCAACAGCATGACGTAATCGCTCTTGTCGGAAACGACCATCTCGTACATGTTGCGGGCGAAGCCGCCCGAGCCGCCCAGATTACCCTGGTTGATAACGCGCAGCTGGTCACCCATCGACTCAGCGACTGCATCAAACCCGGCCTCGTCGGCAACCTTTTTGTTGCCTTGGTCGACGATGATCAACTCCGCGAGGATCTCCCTCAGCCCAGCGTCAGCGTCAATCGACTTGATGGTTTCGAGGCAGTAGTCCGCGCGGTTGAATGTCGTTACCCCGAGCGTGACCCGTCCTTGTGAGCGGCCTTCGTCCGGAACTGCCCAGTGTGCGCCCTTGAGGGTCATGCCATCGCCGCCGGCGATCAGATCGAACCAGTACCAGCCGCCGTCGCCAAACGGCGCAAGGGTCAACTCGAAGTCGTTACTGGCTGCGCCTTCGACGAGGATGGAATCCACACGCTGTGAGGCGCCACGGGCGTTGGAGCGGTAAACAATGACCGTCCCCTCGCCTTCGGTGTCAAGGTGCAGGACTGTCTTCGTGGCGACGGTCCATTTCCGCCAATAGCTTGCCGGGAAAGCGTTGAAGTACGATCCAAAGGAAAGTCGTTCTCCACGACGAACCTGCACGGAACCCCGGTCCAGGATGTCTTCCGGATGGAGTTTCCGCGCCATGCCAACTGCCTGGACTACGGTGCTGCTTTCGCCATCTTCCTTCTTCACCTTGCTGGTGTCAGGGTCGACGTACAGCGGAAGGGTGTCAAGGTCACGGTTTGCAGGGAACACCACACGCTGAACGATGCGGAGGTTTTCTTTAGCCGGTGCGTCCGTGGTTGTCATCGCCGTCTTCTGACTTTCGTTTGTAGTAGCCGTCATGCGTCCACTCCCCCGCTTTCAAGCTTGGCGCCGCCAGTGAAGTGCGGCTTGATCTTGTTGTCGTACATGGACAAGGCGGAGCCAATGGCCATGTGCATGTCGAGGTACTTGTACGTGCCCAGGCGACCGCCGAACAGGACAGACTTCTCGTCGCGTGCGAGGTCGCGATAGGCCAGCAGCTTCTGGCGGTCATCAGAGGTATTGACCGGGTAGTACGGCTCGTCGCCTTTTTCGGCAAAGCGCGAGAACTCCCGCATGATGACCGTCGCGTCCTTGGTGTAGTCCCGCTCGGGGTGGAAGTGGCGGAATTCATGGATTCGCGTGTAGGCCGCGTCTTCGTCCGGGTAGTTCATGACGGAACAACCCTGGAAGTCCTCAATGGGGAGGACTTCTTCTTCAAGGTCGATGGTTCGCCACGACAGGTCACCCTCGGCATAGTCGAAGTAACGATCCACCGGGCCTGTGTAGATGACTGGCACCTGACCGAGGACTGATGACCTGCCGAACTCGCCGTCGTCGAAGAAATCCGTGTTCAGGACGACTTCAATGTTCGGGTGATCGGCCATACGCTCAATCCAGGCGGTGTAGCCGTCAACCGGGAGCCCTTCGTAGGTGTCATTGAAGTACCGGTTGTCATAGTTGTAACGCACGGGAAGCCGCGAAATAATTTCAGCCGGCAGGTCCTTGGGATCCGTCTGCCACTGCTTGCCCGTGTAGTGCTTGATGAAGGCTTCGTACAAGGGGCGGCCAATCAGCTGGATGCCCTTGTCATTGAGGTTCTGCGGATCAGTTCCAGCCAACTCGCCGGCCTGTTCGGCAATAAGTGCCTTCGCCTCCGTTGGGCTCATGGCCGAGCGGAAGAACTGGTTGATGGTGCCCAGGTTGATGGGCATGGGGTAAACCTCGCCCTTATGGCTGGTGTAAACCTTGTGCTGGTAGCTGGTGAACTTGGTGAAGCGGTTCACATAATCCCAGACGCGTTCATTCGACGTGTGGAAGAGGTGCGCGCCGTAGCGGTGTACCTCGATTCCTGTCTGGGCCTCATTCTCGCTGTAGGCGTTTCCTCCAATATGGTGGCGGCGATCAAGCACCGCGACCTTCAGCCCCAACTCGGTAGCGGCGCGTTCTGCAATGGTCAGGCCAAAGAAACCCGAGCCGACGACGACGAGATCAGCGTTCACAAACTCTCCTGTGTATTGGCGTGCGGGCACAGAAATGCCCACGTCTACTGGTCAAGGCTACCCGACATGACGAGGGTTCCCCGTATCCGGGGCGGCACACGGTGGTGATGGGCGGCGTCGGGAAACGGCAAAGGGAGACTGGCCGGCGGCCAGCCTCCCCTCGGTGCCTTGCTTTATGTGGATGGCTCAGAGAGCGATGACTGAGCCGGATTTTGCCGAAGCCAAAACGGCCTCCGCAACCCGCAGAGTCTCAAGCCCCTCTGCCATCGTGACGATGTTCAGTGACTTTCCGAGAACTGCATCACGGAAGGCCTCATGCTCCATTTTGAGGGGTTCGCGCTTCGCCAGCGCGAAGCGGGTCGAGGATCCCTCGGAAACGCCCCGGAAGGCTGCAACCGAATCCCAGTCCGTCTGGAACGTCCCGTTCTCCACGAACGTAAGGTCGGCGGAAATGGTATCGGCGATGAACGCCCCGCGTTCGCCAAGAACCACCGTAGTGCGTTCCTTCATGGGCGATAGCCAGTTGACGATGTGGTTTGTCACGACCCCACTCTTGAGATGGCCAATAGCCGTAACCATGTCTTCGTGCTCGCGTCCGCTGCGGGAGGTGGTGTGGGCCACGACGTTGATGAAATTGCTCTGGGCCAGCCACGCCGTGAGGTCGATGTCATGGGTTGCCAGGTCCTTGACCACGCCTACGTCTGCGATGCGGGCCGGGAACGGTCCTTGCCTTCTCGTGCTGATTTGGTAGACCTCACCCAGGTCGCCGTTCTCCAAACGGTCCCGGAGGCTCTGCAGAGAAGGGTTGAACCGTTCAATGTGCCCGACAGCACCGATAAGTCCTTTGGATTCAAAGGCTTCGGCAATGCGACGGCCGGACTCGGAGTCGTTCGCGATCGGCTTTTCAACGAGGCAGTGCACACCGGCCTCGGCCAGCTGAAGTGCCACTTCTTCGTGCAGGATGGTAGGCACGGCCGCTACGGCCATGTCTATTCCCTGCGCAATGAGCTCCTCGACCGTGTTGAACACTGTCAGGCCGTCGGCAACGTTGTGGGGGTCCCCGAAAGAATCGGCGACGGCGACCAGGTCAACGCCCTCCAGTTCACGGATGACGCGGGCGTGGTGGCGACCCATCATGCCCAGTCCAATAAGGCCGGCGCGCAGATTCGCCACTAGCTGCCTGCCTTGGCAACGGCGTTGACAGCGGCAACAATCCGGTCAAGGTCGTCCTGGCTGAGGGACGGGTGCACCGGGAGCGACAGCACGCTTGCTGCTGCTTCTTCAGTGACGGGGAGGTCATCCGAGGTCTGGAAAGGCGCAAGCCGGTGGTTGGGGATGGGGTAGTAAACGCCGCACCCAACGTTGTACTCCTCGCGGAGGGCCTTCGCAAACCCGTCACGGTCCTCGGCAATGCGAATCGTGTACTGGTGGTAAACGTGCTCGTAGCCTTCGGCGACCTTGGGGGTCACGACACCTTCGATGTTTGCATCAAAGAATGCTGCGTTTTCCTGACGGGTCTTCGTCCAACCATTGACTTTGGTGAGCTGAACGCGGCCGATGGCAGCGTGGATGTTTGTCATGCGGCAGTTGAAACCGACCAGTTCATTTTCGTACTGGCGTTCCATGCCTTGGTTGCGGAGCAGCCTCAGTCGACGTTCAACATCCGCCAGACCAGTGCTGACCATGCCGCCTTCGCCTGACGTCATGTTCTTCGTGGGGTAAAGGCTGAACATAGCGAAGTCGCCGAATGTACCCACCTTGCGCCCGTTGACGGCTGCACCATGAGCTTGGGCCGCGTCTTCGAAAACCTTGACACCGTGCTTAGCGGCGAGTGCACCGATGGCGTCAACATTAAACGGGTGCCCATAAAGGTGTACGGGCATGATGGCAGCGGTGCGATCCGTGATTTTCGCCTCGACCGAAGCCGGGTCCAGCGTGTAGTGGTCCGGGTCCACATCGGCGAAAACAGGAGTGGCACCAGTCAGCGCTACCGAGTTTGCGGTCGCAGCAAACGTGAATGACGGGACGATGACCTCGTCCCCAGCCCCAATGCCCGCTGCCAAAAGGCCCAGGTGCAAACCGGAAGTGCCGGAGTTAACGGCAACGGCTGCCCTGCCATCGAGGAGGACCTGCGAAAACTCCTGCTCAAAGGACGCCACCTCCGAGCCCTGGGCGAGTTGGCCCGAGGCCAGCACGGCATCGACGGCCCTGCGCTCTTCATCGCCGATGATGGGTTTGGCCGGGGGAATGAATTCGGGGCTCATGCCTCTACCTCTCGAAGGGTCTCGTTCTGTTCAACATACGTTGCGCCGGTTTCCGGACATACCCAGTTCTCACCGCTGCGCTGCAGCGGGAAACCAGCTTTGCCGACCCAACCGTGGCGCTTGGCCGGAACTCCGACCATCAGGGCAAAATCAGGGACATCCTTGGCCACGACGGCTCCGGCGGCAACTGTGGCCCACCGACCAATGGTTACTGGAGCGACGCAGACGGCACGGGCACCGATTGATGCACCTTCACGAATAGTGACGCCTACCGGCTCCCAATCGTGAGCGCTCTTCAAGCTGCCATCCGGGCTGACCGCACGGGGGTAGGTGTCGTTTGTCAGCACTACGGCCGGGCCGATGAAAACTCCGGCTTCAAGTACCGCGGGCTCGTAGACAAGTGCATAGTTCTGGACCTTGCAGTTGTCCCCCATCTTGACCCCAGTGCCGATATAGGCACCCCGTCCTACGATGCAATTGACGCCCAATTCGGCCTGCTCGCGGACTTGGGCCAGATGCCAAATCTTTGATCCATCACCAATTACCGCCTTGTCTGAAACATCGGCGCTCTCCGCAACCACTATCACCGGTGAAGGTCCTTCCTCATTGAGCACACGCGACAACGAGATTCATCTTAGCCGAGACACCATGCCCCAGCGTCAAGCTCACCAGCGTAGTGGCCCAGCCCGGGTTGTCCACATACGCCGCACCGGGTGCTGCGGTCCCGGCTCCAAGCCCATAACGTCGGCCGTAGTGTTCAGGCCAGCGAGGGTCAAGACCACCCATTGATGAGGCGGGAGAGGGAAGCAATGACATTGGAGTGCACATTGGTACGCGGCCCCGTTGCCGCGGAGCCCCCCACTCCGGAGGAACTAACCATCGCGGTTCCTGCCGGCACGTCCGGCGCCCATCTTGAATCCATTCTCATGCGCGAACGTGGAACTGGCAGGTTATTCGTCAAGGGACAGGATCTATCCACCCTTACGGTTGGCATACCGCCCCTGGTGTCAGGCGTTGTCATAGTGGATGGCACCGTGCAGAAGCGCGACTTTGGACCGGAGTGCATGTCTTTGATACTTCTTACCCACTCCGGCCCCAGCGCAGGTAAGGTCTTCCGGATTCAACGCGGCCGGTTCCGATTAGGCAGGGGTCCGGTCGATCTCTCGGTACCAGATCCGGGCATGTCCCGGGAGCACGCCGTCCTGGAGGTATCCAGCACCTCCCTCACTTTAACGGACGTCGAGGCTGCCAACCCGGTCCTCGTGGATGAACAGCCCATCCGCCACATGTCAGTTACCTCCGAATCAACGATCCGGTGCGGCAACTCCACGTTCACAGTCTCCGCCGAAAGCGGTCCACTTCTGGATATTTCAACCAATGCCGGCCGCTCCGTGGAAGAGGCCCTGGAGGTATCGCATGCGGGAAAATCCGGAAACCGTGCGGCCGTGATCCTGACGGCGGGGCTGCCCTTGATTGCCGGGATCGGACTGGCTGTTGCCACGGGGATGTGGATGTACTTGGGTTTCACAGCCATCTCGGCAGTAAGCCTCCTTGTCCCATTCCTCACTGGCCGCAAAAGCCGACGGGAGTGCAGACTCGCTGTAGCGCGCGCGGCGCGGGAAGATGCTGACCGGCGCCGTCGGTGCTCGCCGTCTGCCGCAGAGCTGGTGCTTGCTGCGCATGGTAGGTCCGGGGCCTTAGGCAGGCCGATTGCTGAAACAGCCCAGGAGCCGGCTGTTTCAGCAGCACTGCTGGGTTCATCATCACAATCAGGAGGTGAGCCGTCAGGGGTATGGATCCGGCTCGGCACAGCGGAAGAGTCGGCGAACATCCGATGGGCTCCCGATGATCCCCTGTTCAGTCCGCCAACAATCGGCTTTGTGCCAGTGACGTTGGATCCACGGCATGCTGAGGTAACTCTGCGGGGGCCGAACAGTCACGTGGACGCCGTGCTCCGTTTCATGGTGATGCAGCTTGCCGCATACCCCTGCGCGGCAGAGTCCGCTGTCATTTTTCTTGGACGCCTCGGGAGGCTGCCCATGAGCGCCAGATTCCTGCCTGAAGTGATTCTTACGACCAATCCTGAGGCCGCTCTCGCTGCCCTTGACCACCTGAAAAACAGCCCGGACGGCCGGCTGATCGTGCTGGACCATCCGGGCTGTCAAGACGACGTCCTTACCGCCGTCGTCAATTCAGCTCGTCTGGCAGGGTGGCAAGTAGTGCGTTGCGGGACATCGGCCGAACGGGCTGGACCCCTCGTCGAAATTTCGCAGTCCGGGACAACGGGCTATTTGGAGTTTGGCGGCGAGCGCCGGACTTTCGTTCCGGATCTGGTCCCTGAGGGAGTCTTCGACGCATTCTGCCGAAATCTGGCGTCGATACCCCGCCCTGACAGTGCCGGCATCGGCCGTAATGTTCCTCTCCGATGCTCCCTGACCGATCTGCTTCCACTCGGACCACGAAGGATCCTCCTTCGTTGGGAACAGACCGCAATGCTGGACGGACTTTCGGCTGTGCTGGGCCAGGGCCCGGGAGGGTGGGTTGGATTTGATTTAAAACTCGACGGTCCCCACCTGCTGGTTGCCGGGACCACCGGATCCGGAAAGTCGGAACTTCTCAGGACGCTCGTCGCTTCAATAGCGCTGAGCTATTCTCCCGCCCATACAACGTTCCTGTTTTTTGATTTCAAAGGCGGTTCAGGGCTGCGGCCACTTTCCGGACTGCCACACTGTGTCGGCCTCCTGACGGACCTCGGCAGGCACCATCTGGATCGTGCGTTGGCTTCCCTTCGCGGAGAGGTCAGGCATCGCGAGGAACTGTTCGCAGCGGCAGGTGTCACGGATCTAACCCAATATCGCCACGCCGCTTCGGACGAGTTTCCTCCCATCCCGCATCTTGTGTTGGTGATCGACGAATTCCGCATGCTGATAGACCAGGCCCCCGGCGCTCTTAGTGAACTCATGAGAGTCGCTGCCATCGGCCGCTCCCTTGGCATTCATCTGGTGATGGCCACGCAAAGGCCACAAGGAGCCCTGACCGCAGATATCCGGGCAAACGTCACCTCAAGTATCGCCCTTCGAGTGCAATCGGAGACTGAGTCCGTGGACATCATCAATTCCAAGGCCGCTGCCTCGATACGTGCGGACACGCCGGGGCGGGCATACCTGGCACGGGCTTCGGGCAGGCCGGAAGAATTCCAGACTGCGTCCCTGGCCATTTCCAGCGATTCCACGGCACCCGAGGGGCGGGGGGAAATCTCGCGGGATCTTGTCCGTTCGGCCGGGGATGCCCTGCACCGCCGCTCCGAGGCGCAATCGGTGTCAAACCGCCAAAGTGGCCTTTCCGATGCTGGTGTCCAACAGCTCACGGCTGCCGTCCTGGATGCATGGGGTCGGGTGGGCAGCCCCCTCCCGAGACATCCTGTAGCTGTGCCACTGCCCTCGCTGATCCGATGGCATGAGGAGCTTCCAGGCTCGGATGAATCCCCACAACCAGCCACACTTTGGGCAGTAGGGCCGTTGGCCTTGATTGACAGACCGGCCCGCCAAATCGTGGAGCCTCTGCTGTGGCTGCCGGCCGAGCACGGCCATCTGGCAATGATCGGCAGTCCCTCAGGGGGAATGCACAACTGCTTCAGAGCCGTCTCTGCCATGTTGGCAATACACGGGCCTCAACCACACATGTACATCCTGGATGGGGCCGGGATACTGGGCGACTTCGATGGCTGGGAAGGAGTCGGCGCCAAGGCGGGGCTGCACGAGTTGCCTCTCGCGGTCAGTGTCCTGAGGCGCCTGTCAGAGGAAATGGACCATCGGCGAAGAGCCAATGAAGCCACCCGGACCAAACCACTGGCGTTAATGATCACGGGGTGGTGCTCGTGGGCAACCGCGTTCCGGTCCGGACCTTCAGCGTGGGCAGAGGGTGTCCTGCAGGATATCGTGAGGGACGGCTGCCCCTTGGGCATCACAGTGTTGATTTGTGGCGACCGGGAACTGGTCAGCTCACGCTTTTTTGCGGCGATACAGAGTCGTGCCTATTTCCCTCTCGGGTCCACGGAAGAATCGAGGTTCCACTGGCCGCGCCTTCCGGACGTGGAACCACTTCCGGGCCGCGCCATAACCACGGGCAGCTTCGTCGGAGGAGAGCTCACCGTCACACATTTTCGTGAAGCTCCGGACATAGGAAGTTGGCCGTTCGCGAACATCACGTCATCGGAACCTCCGTTCCGCCTAAGGCCCCTCCCGGGTCGCCTCAGCGAACACGAATTCCGCGACCGGCTGGAGACGTTCGAGGCTCAGCGGATGCGTGCAGGTCAGGGTTCCGCATCGTGGTCCGATCAACGTGGCGCCACAAGCGGGCCGGGCCATCCTGAAGGCAGCTCGGGGGCGCAACTCTGGGTCGGCGTTGGAGGTGACGAAGCCATCCCTCTGTCGTTGCCCCTCCGTTTACACGCTGTCACCGTTATCCTCGGAAGCCCTCTCTCCGGGAAGAGCTCAACGCTGGCCTCCCTCCACAACCTAAATCCCTCTGTTCCATGGGTCTTCCCAACCGTTGGAACTTCCCCTGCCCCGTTTTGGGCGTCAGTCGCACGAAAGGCAGCCGAAGGAGGCCTGAACCCCAACAGCATTCTGCTGGTAGACGACGCTGACTCTTTGGACAAGCAAGGCCGCCAGGCTCTCGCCAGCTTGGTGGAAGGCGTCCGCGGCGTCGTCCTGACGGCCACTCCAGGGCCTGCACTGGTCCAGCAACTGCCACTTGTCCGGGAAGTGCAAACCTGGCGCACGGGTTTGGTCCTGGCACCGCGAACACCCCACGATGGCGAACTCCTTGGTGTCCGTCTTGAAGTCGACCGGACAGCCCACGCTGGTCGCGGCTATCTCGTGAACGGAGCTGATGTGCAACCGTTTCAAGGAGTGCTGGGAACGGGCTTTCCGCCCCAGGTGCAAGCATGATTCGCCAGCGCAGTTGCCTTAGAGGACCCCGGGCGTACCGCCTGTGCGTGATGCGTAAGCAATAACGTCCTTGTGGAAGAGGAAGACGATCGCCGCAATTGCAGGGACGACCATCGCGAGGCCCTGCAGTACCAGCCCGGCGGTCATAGTGGGGAACCCAATGGTTAGGACAAACAGCTGGGCCACCAGCGCCGCCGCCCGCGTCCATCGATATCCGCGGAACAGGAAATGGCCCACTGCGAACAACCACGCCGAGAAAGCCAGGAGGAGCCCCAGAGTAAAGACAGCTCCCCAAAAAGTCAGCACCGGCGCCCCGGTGAGGAGTTCGAACGCGTACCACGCGGCGGCACCTAGGAGAGCGAGGGCTTCCAACAGGACTACGGCGGAAATCACGAGGACGCCCCGGGGTCGGTGACTGCCGCCCGGGCCGCTGGTTTTGTGGTGCGCCTGCACATCTGAATCGTCCCTAGGCTCCGGTCCGGAGGCGGGTTGGGCGGGGTTTACGGGAGGTCTTGACACACTGGCACACTACCGGACATAGTCGTCTAGCAGTGAGGGCACTGGCGGCTGATGTGATGCATCGCTCACGGATTCCGGGCATTTCGACCACTAACACCCCTTGTTTACAAGGCGTTAACATGAAACGCTTGACTCAGACGACCAAGGGGGCCCATGCGGGCCCCTTTCCTTTGGAGCCTCTCGTGAATGTTTTCACAAAAGGCCTATCTAGTTCTCACGAATGGAGTGACTGATCAGCATGGATTGGCGTAATCGCGCAGCCTGCCTCGACAAGGACCCGGAGCTCTTCTTCCCAGTCGGCAACACCGGACCCGCACTTCTGCAGATCGAGGAAGCCAAAAGCGTCTGCCGCCGCTGCCCCGTCGTGGACACCTGCTTGCAGTGGGCTTTGGAGTCCGGACAAGACGCCGGTGTTTGGGGCGGCATGAGTGAAGACGAACGTCGGGCCCTCAAGCGTCGCGCCGCCCGCGCACGCCGCGCTTCCTAGACCTCAGGATCAAGGAAGGGGGGGGGGGGGGGGGGGGGGGGGGGGGGGGGGGGGGGGGGGGGGGGGGGGGGGGGGGGGGGGGGGGGGGGGGGGGGGGGGGGGGGGGGGGGGGGGGGGGGTGCTGGTCTCCCCCGGCGGGGGGGCCCCCCCCGCGCCCCCCCCCCCCCCCCCCCGCCGCACCACCCACCACCCCACCTCGCCCGGCCGCGCCCTTGGCCGCCGCCCGGCCTTTCTCTTTAAGCCAAGCGTCAGCTTTTAAGCCAAGCTTCAGTGGTGCGCTCTCCCGGGTAGTTGAGGGACCATCCGAAGTCCTACGCGCGCGCCAGGTTCAAGACGATTTCGACGGCGGTGCCCCCTCCGTCGCGTGGGCTCCACTGGATGGATCCACCGAGCTCGCTTGTCACCAACGTGCGGACGATCTGCAAGCCCAGGCCCTCCGTGTACTGTCCGTCCGGCAGCCCCACGCCGTCGTCGGCGATTGTCACGGTCAGAAATTCGTCGTTGCCGTCGCCATCTGCCCGATCTGCCAACAGCCACACCGTACCCGTACGGCCCTCAAGGCCATGCTCCACGGCGTTGGTAACAAGTTCGTTGATCACCAACGCCAGAGGGGTGGCAAAATCACTGGGCAACTCGCCGAACATCCCCGAGCGCTCGGTTCGCACCTGTTGGGACGGTGACGCGACTTCGGCAGACAGCCGGAACTGACGCCCAATCAGTTCGTCAAAATCGACACTCTGCGTTAGCCCCTGGGAAAGGGTCTCGTGCACCAGCGCGATGGTGGCCACGCGTCGCATCGCTTGTTCCAGACCCTGCTTAGCTTCGTCGCTGACCATGCGCCGCGATTGCATGCGCAGCAGGGCCGCCACAGTTTGAAGATTGTTCTTTACCCTGTGATGGATTTCCCGGATGGTGGCGTCCTTGGTGACGAGCTCCATTTCCCTTCGCCTCAATTCCGAGACGTCACGGCACAAGACAAGGGCACCGAATCGATGCTGCTCATCTCGCAAAGGAATGGCCCGCAGGGAAAGACTGACGCCCCTTGATTCAATCTCGCTGCGCCAAGGCATTCGGCCGGTGACGACCAACGGCAGTGTCTCGTCCACCATGCGGCGGTCCTTGAGGAGGCCAGCTGTCACTTCCGCCAGAGACCGGCCCTCGAGTGACTCAACTTCACCGAGTCGGCGGAAGGCAGAGACGCCATTCGGGCTGGCATACTGGACGATGCCTTCGGCATCGAGCCTGATAAGGCCGTCCCCTACACGCGGCGCTCCTCGCCGAGAACCCGTCGGAGAAGCGAAATCGGGCCACAGCCCGAGGGTTCCCATCCGCAAGAGGTCATACGCGCACTGGCGGTACGTCAGTTCCAGCCTTGAAGGCATGCGGGAGCTGGACAGGTCCATGTGGGACGTGACAACCGCGAGTGTCCTGCCGTTGCGCACCATGGGGACAGCTTCAACCCGAAGCGCCATCTCGCTGCTCCAGCTTGTCTCGCTGGAACGTTCGATGGAACGGCTGTTCCATGCCTTGTCCACCAAGGGGCGGAGGTCAGATCGGATGCCCTCCCCCACGAAGTCCGCGTGGAACACCGTATGGGATGTCGACGGACGAACGTGGGCGAGGGCGATGTACCCAAACTCCGGATGCGGGAACCACAGCGCGAGGTCCGCGAAAGCCAAGTCAGCGACCATCTGCCAGTCACCGACGAGGAGGTGCAGCCATTCGGCATCGCCAGGCCCGAAATCAGCGTGTTCCCTGATGGGGTCTGTAAAGATTGCCACTGCACCTCCATTTGCGACGCCGGGTGTTGCCCTAGCGTCGAACGATTGACCTCAAGAGCCTTAATGCTACCGACAGTGAAGCCATGTCGTCGGCTTCGAGAGCGTTGACCTCATCAAACATGGTCTTGGCACGCCCGAGTTGCTCGGCATTCTGGCCTTCCCAAGCCCTCAGCCGGTCTTCAGCCACGGTGCCGGACTCCGTCGACTCAAGGACCGACGTCGTCATATCCGCCACTGTCGAGTACAAGTCATCCCGAAGTGCTGCCCGAGCCAGCGCCTGCCAACGGTCATCCCGCGGCAATGAACTTATTCGTTCCAGCAGCGAGTCCACGTGGAAGCGGTTGAACACGGTGTAATAGACATGCGCAACATCCTCGACGCTGTCGCCGCCGCCTTGGGCAATCCTGGAGATGTCCAAAAGTGCGTAACTCTCGAAGAGCTCCACCCACCGGTGGGCAAGATGCTCAGGCAGCTCCCAGCCGCGGGCTTTCTCCAGCCAACTAGTAATGCGGACCTTGTCCTCGCCCCGAAGGTAGTCCAGGAGTTTGGCCCTCAAAGGCACCATCATCGGCTTGAATGATTCGACAACCTTGGAAATCGGCTGTGACGCCATCCCTTGTCCCAGCACCCATCGCACTGCCCGGTCGAGCAGTCGACGGATATCCAGGTGGACTTCACTCCAGTGTTCCGTCGGGAAAGATGCAGGGAGTGCGTTCAGCTCCGCCACCATGGGATCGAGGTCATAGATTTCACGCAGCGCCACGAATGCCTTGGCGACTGCTACCTCGTTCGCCGACGTCTCTTCGATCGCCCGGAAAGCAAACGTGATGCCGCCCAGGTTGATGATGTCATTGGCCACTACAGTTGCGATGATCTCGCGCCGCAGGGGGTGGGTGTCCAGCTCGGCGTCGAATTTCTCCCGCAATTGCTGGGGGAAGTAGTTGCGGATGGTGTCCGCAAACCAAGGATCGTCGGCAAGGTTGCTGTCCCGCAACGCAGCGCCGAGCTCGATCTTGGCGTAGGCGGCCAGGACCGCCAGTTCGGGCGACGTCAAACCCTGGCCCTGCTCCAACCTCGCACGAAGGGTATCCGTGGTGGGCAACGCTTCAAGATCACGCTTGAGGTCGGCAGACTTCTCCAGCCAGTCCATCAGGCGCTCGTAACTCGGGCTCCAGTCGGCAACCCGTGTCCGATCGTTCAGGAGCAGGATGTTTTGGTCGATATTGTCCTGCAGGACGAGGCGTCCCACTTCGTCCGTCATGGCCGCCAGGAAAGACGCGCGCTCTGCAGCATCCAGCTTTCCGGCCGCGACCATGCGATCAACGAAGATCTTGATGTTGACCTCGTGGTCGGAGCAGTCCACTCCGGCAGAGTTGTCGATCGCGTCTGTATTAAGGATGACCCCCTGCAAGGCCGCTTCGATACGTCCGCGCTGCGTCAAACCGAGGTTTCCGCCTTCGCCCACGACCTTGACCCGAAGGTCGCGGCCGTCCACACGAATGGCATCATTTGCTTTGTCGCCAACGGCCGCATGTGTTTCCGTGCTGGCCTTGACGTACGTGCCAATGCCGCCGTTGTAGAGAAGGTCTGCCGGAGCCAACAAAATCGCACGAAGAAGTTCGGGCGGACTCAGCTGCGTCGTGCCATCGGGCAAGCCCAGGGCCTTGCGGACTTGGTCGGAAACCGGGATGGTCTTGGCATGGCGCGGGTAAACGCCGCCACCTTCGCTGATGAGCGACCTGTCATAGTCGTCCCAGGACGACCGAGGCAATTCGAACAGTCTCTGCCGTTCCGCAAAGGACGTCGCGGCATCAGGTGCAGGATCAAGGAAGATGTGCCGGTGGTCGAAAGCCGCCAGAAGCCGGATGTGACGGGAAAGCAGCATCCCGTTACCGAAGACGTCACCGGACATGTCGCCAACACCAACTACGGTGAATTCTTCGGTCTGGGTGTCCAGGTCGAGCTCGCTGAAGTGCCTCTTGACTGACTCCCACGCACCACGTGCAGTGATACCCATGGCCTTGTGGTCGTAGCCGACGGATCCGCCGGAGGCAAAGGCATCGCCCAGCCAGAAGCCATAATCGGCAGCCAGCCCGTTGGCGGTGTCAGAGAACGTCGCCGTTCCTTTATCCGCTGCCACCACCAAATAGGAGTCGTCGCCGTCGTGTCGAACGACGTCCGACGGCGGTACAAGCCTCTCGCCATCAGCCGAAGTTACGAGGTTGTCGGTGATGTCGAGCAGACCCCGGATGAAGGTCTTGTAGCTCTCAATTCCTTCAGCCATCCAGGCTGCACGGTCGGTTGCCGGGTTGGGAAGTTTCTTGGCAAAGAACCCACCCTTGGCGCCAGTAGGCACGATGACTGCGTTCTTGACAGTCTGCGCCTTCACGAGGCCGAGGATCTCGGTCCGGAAATCTTCCCTGCGGTCCGACCAGCGAAGGCCGCCGCGGGCCACCTTTCCGAACCTCAGGTGAACGCCCTCTACCCGGGGAGAGTAGACCCAGATCTCGAACATGGGACGTGGGAAGGGCAGCCCGTCAATCGACGTAGGGTCCAGCTTGAAGCTGAGGTATTCCTTGTTCTGGAAATAGTTGGTCCGCAGGGTGGACTCAATCAGGTTCACGAAAGTGCGCAGTACACGGTCCGCATCCAAGGTGGCAACCTGCTCAATGGACTCCGAGAGGGCTGCCCGGGCGGCGGCTTGGCGTTCAGGCCGGAGATCCTCCGCTACCGCAGGATCGAAGCGGGCGGAGTAGAGGGCGTTAAGCCCCCGGGCGACATCGGGGTTGCCCAGAAGCGTGTCGGCTATGAAACCGAACGAGTTGGTGTTGCCCATTTGGCGCATGTACTTGGCGTACGCGCGGAGAACCACCACCTGCCGCCAGTGCATGCCTTCACGCAGCACCAGACGGTCAAAGTTATCCGATTCCACGGCCCCCGTGACGGCAGCTCCAAAGGAATCGGCGAGAAGGTCGCCGGTGGCGATGGGATCGACACCGGCGGGATACTTCAGCCCGAGGTCGTAAAGGAAGAAGTCGCGGTGGTCGGACGTTTCTATTTCGAAAGGCCGTTCGTCCAATACCTCAAGGCCAAGATTATGGAAGTACGGAAGGATCTGGCTCAAGCTCTTGGGCTCCATGAGGTAGAGCTTGACGCGGGCGTCCTCCTCCAAGGCTTCGCCGGCACCGTCGGGAAGGTACACGTGAACACCCGGCTTGACCTGCTTGGTTGCTTCCCCGGCACGCTCGGCCTGCGCTCCGTATTTCTCGAAGCGTTCGATGTCCTCCAGCGCATCCTCAACCTCGTAGTCGACGCGGTAGCCTGCCGGGAATGCCTCGGCCCACAGCGCAGACAGGACATCGGCATTCTCCGCGGGGCGGTGTTCGCGGAGGACCTCGGCAACACCTTCGCTCCAGGATCGGGATGCCCTCATCAGCCGGTGTTCGAGCTCCGCCACGTTGACTTCAGCGAGTTCAGCTGTACGTGGCAGCCTGATCCGGAAGAAGACACGAGCCAAGGCAGACTCGGTTATTCGAGCCTCGTAATCGATGCTCTCAGCTTGGAAGGTTTCCCGTAGTTCTTGCTCGATCCGAAGGCGAACGCTGGTGGTGTAGCGGTCGCGGGGCAGATATACGACTGCGGACATGAAGCGGCCATAGATGTCAGGGCGGAGGAAGAGCTTGGTCCGGCGGCGTTCCTGCAGGCGCTGAATGCCGGTAGCTGTGGCAGCCAGGTCCGCTATTTCGATCTGGAACAGTTCATCACGCGGGTACGTCTCCAGAATGCCGAGGAGGTCCTTGCCGGAATGAGAGTCAATCGGGAACCCTGCGTTCCGCAGTACGGCGTCGACCTTGTCGCGAACGATGGGGATGTTCCGGACAGATCCTGTATACGCACTCGTTGCGAATAGCCCGATGAAGCGCCGCTCCCCATTAACGTTGCCCAAAGCGTCAAAGCTCTTGACTCCGATGTAGTCGAGATACGCGGGCCGGTGAACTGTGGACCGGGAGTTCGCTTTGGTGATCACCAGTGCGCGCTTTTCCCGGGCACGCTTACGACCGGCATCGGTCAGATGCTGGACCTGGCGTGTGGTGTCGCCCGCGCGGAGAAGCCCAAGACCGCTGTCGTCACGCAGTTGAAGGACGTCCTCACCTTCTTCGTCAACGAGATCGTATTCGCGGTATCCCAAGAACGTGAAGTTACCGTTATCCAGCCACCGCAAGAGATCCTGGGCCTGCCGGAGTTCGGCGACTTGTTCAGGGTGGGATACGCTCCCAAGTGCTTCAGCCAGTTCAAGTGCTTTGCTACGCATCTTTGGCCAGTCCTCGACCGCCGCCTTGACATCACCGAGGACACGTTGCAGTCCTGCGATCAATTCTGCACGGGCTTCGTCGCTGACCCGGTCGATTTCCACAGCGATCCACGACTCCATATGGGAGGCGTTGTCGCCGTCACCGAGAAGATGGGCAATGCTGGGTAAGGCAGCGGTATCGCCGCTGGATATTCCGACGTTGGACGGAACTCTGGAAATATTGCGCAGTTCCCCGGACACCCGATCACGGGTGACCACGAACAAGGGGTGCATTACCAACCTGATGGCGCAGTTCTGGCGAACGAGTTCTGCGTTAACAGAGTCGACAAGGAACGGCATATCGTCCGTGACGATGTAGACGACGCTTCGGTCAGCCTCACTGGCGATCTCGACGACGGCGTTGCCCGGC
Organism: Arthrobacter sp. AK01; assembly: GCF_021109375.1. Taxonomy (NCBI): domain Bacteria; kingdom Bacillati; phylum Actinomycetota; class Actinomycetes; order Micrococcales; family Micrococcaceae; genus Arthrobacter; species Arthrobacter sp. AK01. Next base: position 116,848 of record NZ_JAJOHP010000001.1, on the reverse strand, counting down.
AAACGGGACTGCGCGACACTTCTGTGATTGGTAGCCCGCGATATCAGAAGCTCAGGAGAGTATGCGCGGGAGTCCTCCTCTGCGAGGTGCTCATAGTAGTCACCAAAGAACCCCTCCCGGACAACTGCTGCATCGGACCGATCCTCTACGCTGGATCCTGACGACATCGACAAACGCCTCCATCACATGTTGATTGCTGCGACTCTGCAGCCCACATGGTGAGCCTAGCGCTTTAGGAAGCGGGAGGCTCTGGTAGTTAGTACAGAAGATTTTGGATTTTGCTGGGCAGGCGCACAGACCAAATTGGCAATGGCGACACGAAGCGCCGATTCTGGTGCAACTTCGAGTAGAACCGATCCGGAAAGCAATGCGGCGTCGCAGGCCACCGGATCAGCCGGCAGGTAGGCATCGATTCCCGTTCCCGGGCCGTAGCGGTCCCAGGCGTCCTCCAATTGCTGTTTTGGCGAATGGCCCACGGTGGAGCGCCTGACCTTGTTCAGCACGATACGTGGGGATGCTTGCGGAACTGCTGCTTCAAGTTCGGCCAGTCCACGAACCAAGCGTGGCACCCCGACCGCATCCGCTGCCCCCACGGCGAACACGACATCTGCTGTTTCCAGGCTGCGGAGGGTTGCAGCGTTTCTCCTCGGTGCCATGGTGTCAAAGCTCAGCTCTTCATCCGATTCGAGGCAGAACCCTGTGTCCACGACCACAACATCCGCCAAGTGCCTGGCTCGTTCGAGTACCAGTGAGAGTGCCGCCGACCTGAGCTCGGTCCAACGGTCAGCGCGTGTAGTACCCGTAAGTACGCGGAATGAGCCACCCTTGGTGAAGACGGGGATAGCCGTCGTCTTAAGGGAGCTGACGTCAAGCATGCCCTGATCTGCGAGCCTGCACGCTTGGGCCAGGCCGGCGGACTCGTCCAAGAGTCCCAGAACCGCAGAGACGCTGGCACCGTAGCTGTCAGCGTCCACAAGAAGGACAGATTGACCATTCAATGCCAATTCCGCTGCGATATTGACCGCGACGAGGGTTCGGCCTGGCGAACCTACAGGCCCCCAGACGGCAATGACCTGGCCTGCGCCCCTTGACACTTCGTCCGCAATTTCGGTTGCCGGCAGTAAGACCAAGTCCTCCCCGGCATCTGCGAATCCCACGTCATGCCCCGACCCCAGACGGCCGCGGGTGTGCTCGCGGGCAACAGCCTCGGAGATTCTGGCTGCGAGTGCTGAAGGTTCTATTCCGGAAGCTGCTGCGACAACACCGATTGACCGCAAACGGTGGGTTTCGGCTGGATCGTCCGTCAAGGCTACGATGGAAACTCCAACCGCCCCAAGCCGATCGACCAAAGTTGTCGTCAGTTCCTCGGAGCCCTCAGCCACGACAGCAGCCATCGCAAGGCCGCTTTGGCAGGCAGCCATCAGCTCAGCCAGCTCAGAACAACGACGAACCACCGTCACCGGGCCATGAAGTCGTTCCAGCCCTCCGACTACGGCCTCTCGCGCACTGCCGACAGTAACAATGGGAATACTCATTGGCCTGAGCCTGCTGGGTTCCAGACTACGGAAATATTAGCTTTGTTCGCCTGGGCACCCAACAGTTTGGGTATCTGCTCATCAGTCACCAAGACCTGAACCACGGTGGTCTTCGAGGCGCCCAAGGTATCGGATCCCGAGGCCACATTGGCAATTTCTGCACCTGGCAGCAACAGCTGCGGCTTGTCATACGCATTGTTCGAACCCGGCATGGAAACCCATACGTCCACGCGCGCACCAGGCGTTGCTTGCTCGGGGAGTTCTTCATCCATTGAAATGGCGACTGGCTTCCTGTTCAAGGCGTCGGCCTTGCCCAGGCTCTGCTGGGGAATAAGCTGATTCTTCTCCACCCGCTGCAGAGCGACTTTGCCCGCTGCAAGGCCCTCCTCCACTGTCACGTAACTTGACTCGATGTCATCAAGCCGGACTTTGACGATAGACAAGTCCGCTGCCGTCACCGCCTGGCCCACGGAGATATCTTCCCGGGCCGCATAGACCTGCGTGGTCCTGTCAGCTGTGCCGACCAAGGCTATGACGCCCGCGATGGACGCCAACACCAGTAACACACCAATAAGAAGGCGGGGGTCCTTCCACGATGGCTTCTTCAGTCTCTGGCCGGCAACGATGGCTGCTGAACCCATTTCCCTGCTCCCCCGTCATGAGTAATGGCATGGACTACTGACCCGCCACACCATTCTTTACCGACGACTTCTCATGCACCAAAGCCAATGAGGGCAAATGGCCTGAAACTGTGGATAAGTGCACCAAACGGGGGCATCAGTGGCAAAATGGATCCATGCCCCGATTCCTGACTCTGGCGGACGTCGCCGAACAACTCCAAATCAACTCCCCACAGGCGTATGCCCTTGTCCGAAGCGGAGAATTGAAAGCCATCCAGGTAGGGGGCCGGGGGCAATGGCGTATCGAGGAAACGATGCTTGAGCAGTACATCCAGGAACGTTATGCAGAAGCCAGCCGCATGATCGAAGAGGCTAAGACCAAGTCACCCCAGACCTAGTAGTTGCCGCGGGGCAGATCCTGGCCGCCGGCCGATGACAGTGCTGCCAGCGAGCTGAAAGGGATGGTCAACACTGCCCTCACGTTGCCGACCCGACGCACCTCGCCGTCGGGGACAACCGCGAGATCGAAATGATCGCGACCGACCCTGTCGATGACGCCTTGTACTTTGTAGCCATCCCCCGTCCGAGCACTAAGGTAAACAATCAGTTCGGCACGGTCCCTGGCCAACGCCCTCAAGGCAGCGGAAATCCCCAGCGAACGCTGCATCGGGGACAGAGGCTTTCGGACCGATCTGCCCAGTCCCTCGTATGAGAGCACTGAAGCGCAGGGAACCAGCCATTCCCGAGATCCGTCCACCAGCCCCAACCACTCGCCGCCTACATGTCGCAGGCTTCCGCGGATGATGCTGCCATCAGCCAGGACAATTTTGATCCCGGAACCGGCGACGGCTCGAAGGCGGTCCCCCAGCTCAATCGCAGCAAGTTCGACCCTGGCCCGCTCCGATATCTCGGATTCCCTTTCCAGGGCGCGCTCTGCTGAAAATTGTGCTTCCAAGTCATCGAAGAGAGAGTCCCATCTCATGTGGTCAGACTAGGCTGCAACATGTAGGTACGGCGAATCCCGTTAAAGGCTCGTCAATCCGATTGGACAAGCACTAACAAATGTGCTCAAAATAGTCCAAGCGGTTCAAATGACATCAAAATCGATCAAACGGAGCCTGGGGGCCTGAATGGCACGAGCATTGCGCAATGACACTGCCCTGGCCGTATCGATTCTTGGACTAGGGCTGCTCCTTAGCTATGTGGGCCGCGTGCTCGTGAGTCAGTGGCAGTCCGCGGAGCGCCACGGGCACAGCATGTCGTTTGAACACCTCCTCGGTTTTGTTTCGAGCGCCGTCGGTGCGGGGATAGTAATGTGGTGGATCCTTTCCCTTCTGATCGCCTTCCTCACCTCGCTCTTGCACCGTGGCGGACAGCAGAGAAGAGCTGACTTCATCTCCAAGTTCAGCCCCGGATTCATGGTGCGACTGGCAGTGGCAGTGCTGAGCTTGAATCTGTTTGGTGCATCAGTGGCGCACGCCAGTATGGAAACGTCCGATCCGGGCTGGAAACCGCAAGCCGGTAAATCCGTGCAGGCTGCACCCGCAGTGTGGACGCCGATGTCCTTGGTCGGCTCCGCCCCTGTCCCACAAACGGCCGGCGTCGGAGAAACGGGAACCCCGGTCGATGATCCACGCTGGCAGCCCGGGCCCCTAGTGACTGATCCAGGGCTGCTGAGCCGTCAGTCCTCCCGGCAGGTTGCCACTGCCAACGAAACCGGCGTGGTAGTTGAAGCAGGAGATACCCTCTGGTCGATCGCCGCTTCGAGGCTGGGCCCTTTTGCCACGGACGTCGACATCGCCTTGGCATGGCCCAAATGGTACGCCGCCAACAGGACCGTCATAGGCGGTGACCCCTCCGTGGTGCTTCCGGGCCAAGTGCTGCGGCCACCCTTACCCGGCTAGCATCCAGGGTCTCCGCCGCCCTTTCAAATCTTGGACGACACCCGCTCAGGGGCCAGGTCCGCGCGTCAAAGTTAATTCCAGCGTCATCCCAGCAGAAGCCATTCGAGCAGGGCGTCCCCACGCCCGGGCTCAAGTAGTGAATGCCAGAGGGTATGACCATGACCGTTGCAACTGCAAGCCACCCGGCAGGGCGCCGGAGCGCCAAACGTCCTATCGCCGCGAAGGGCTCTAAGGCCCCTGATATCGATGTACGGCTGGTTGCGCGCAGCATCGCCCAGGCAGCGTTGGAGGTTCTGGCCGGCACCCGCCCGGTCAGCCAGCTTTCCAGGTCCTTGGATCCGGAATGCTACCTTTCCCTCCAGCATCGGGCCGCCCTCACGCGCAAGCACGCCGCCAGAATCCGGGCCAATTTGCGGCCACACCGGAGCCCCATGGTCCGTTCCGTCAGGGTTTGTTCCATCTCCGCAATTATTTGCGAAGCAAGCATCGTTGTTGCAGAAGAACAAAGATGCCGGGCCATCGCCATGAGGTTGGAGCGCTTCGACGGCATCTGGCGGGTCACCGCTCTGGAAATCGGTTAGCACCACCGCGCCCGGCCACCATGACCACGTACGAAAAGGGTGGACCCCGGACAATGAGTCCGAGGTCCACCCTTTTACATACCGCGCTTGTCCCGCCCCAGCGGAATGGCTCAGCGACGCTTCTTTTTTGCCGTCTTGCGCTGATCCTGGCTTGCTGCCTTGGCAGGGTTACCCGATCGACCTGAGGCACGGCCCTCGATGCGCGTTTGAGTGGCCCCATCCTCGCCGGGAGCAGTGTACTGCAGCTGTGCCGGCTTCTCTGGCGCCTGCAGGCCGGCCGCCCGGATTTGTGGCTCATGATGTTCGGTGTGCGCTCCAGCGGCAGTGTCGTCAGCCACTACAACATCCTCGGCGGGTGTTACCTCTACCTCAAGGTTGTAGAGGAACCCAATACTTTCTTCGCGAATGGCTTCCATCATGCTCTGGAACATGACAAAGCCTTCGCGCTGGTATTCCACCAAAGGATCGCGCTGGGCCATGGCCCGGAGACCGATTCCCTCCTTGAGATAGTCCATCTCGTAAAGGTGTTCCTGCCATTTGCGCCCCAGCACCGAAAGCACCACCCTGCGTTCAAGCTCACGCATGCTCTCAGACCCGATGGCCTCTTCGCGTGCCTGGTAAACGAGCCGGGCATCTGAGAGGATCTCATCCCTCAGGAAGTCGGCCGTGACCCTGGACCTGCCGCCCGCTTCCTCAATGATTTCCTCAGCGGTAACGGTTGCCGGGTAGAGCGTCTTCAGATTGGCCCAAAGCTGGTTGAAGTCCCAATCGTCCCCAGTTCCCTCGGCAGTGGCGGCATCAATGAGGGCGTTGATGGTGTCTTCCAGGAAGAACTGGACCTTCTCGTGGAGGTCGTCACCCTCGAGGATTCGACGACGGTCCCCATAGATGGCTTCACGCTGGCGGTTGAGGACGTCATCGTACTTGAGGACGTTCTTACGCTGTTCGGCGTTGCGCCCTTCCACCTGCCCTTGGGCGGATGCGATGGCTCTCGAAACAAGCTTGGATTCGAGCGCAACGTCATCCGGAACGGAGCTGTTCATGAGCCTTTCTGCCGCGCCAGAGTTGAACAACCTCATGAGGTCGTCCGTCAGCGAAAGGTAGAAGCGGGACTCACCAGGGTCGCCCTGGCGTCCTGAACGGCCACGCAGCTGGTTGTCGATCCGGCGCGATTCGTGGCGCTCGGTACCCAGCACGTAAAGTCCACCAAGGTCGAGAACTTCTTCATGTTCGTCCTTGACCGCTTGCTTCGCTGCCGAAAGCGCCTCTGGCCATGCTGCCTCGTACTCTTCCGAGTTCTCTTCAGGGTCAAGCCCGCGCTTTGCAAGCTCTGCGATGGCAGTAAATTCGGCATTGCCGCCCAACATGATGTCAGTGCCGCGGCCCGCCATGTTCGTGGCGACGGTAACAGCCCCTTTTCGTCCGGCCTGGGCCACGATGGAGGCTTCGCGCGCGTGGTTCTTGGCGTTCAGGACTTCGTGCCTGATGCCTTCCTTGGCCAGCAGCTTGGAGAGGTACTCGCTCTTCTCGACACTGGTGGTGCCGACCAGCACCGGCTGTCCGTTCTCGTGCCTTTCGGCAATGTCCTGCACGACGGCGTCGAACTTCACGACTTCGTTCTTATAGACAAGGTCGGACTGGTCAATGCGCTGCATGTCGCGGTTGGTGGGGATGGGAACGACACCCAGCTTGTAGGTGCTCATGAACTCCGCGGCCTCTGTCTCGGCCGTGCCGGTCATGCCGGCAAGCTTCGAGTACATGCGGAAGTAGTTCTGCAAGGTCACTGTGGCGAGAGTCTGGTTCTCGGCCTTGATCTCGACGTTTTCCTTGGCCTCGATGGCTTGGTGCATGCCTTCGTTGTAGCGACGTCCAGCCAGGATACGCCCGGTGTGTTCGTCAACAATCAGGACCTCGCCGTCGAGGATGACGTAGTCCTTATCCCTCTTGAACAGTTCCTTGGCCTTAATGGCGTTGTTGAGGAAGCCGATCAAAGGCGTGTTGGCCGATTCGTAAAGGTTTTGGATTCCGAGGTAATCCTCCACCTTTTCAATACCGGCTTCGAGCACGCCTACGGTTCGCTTCTTTTCGTCAACCTCGTAGTCGACCTCCGGCTGCAGCCGGAGCACGACCTTGGCGAATTCGCTGTACCACCGGTTGGTGTCGCCCTGCGCCGGCCCGGAAATGATGAGCGGAGTACGTGCTTCATCAATCAGGATGGAGTCGACCTCATCCACGATCGCGAAATTGTGGCCACGCTGGACCAGTTCGCTTGCATCCCACGCCATGTTGTCGCGCAGGTAGTCGAAGCCGAACTCGTTGTTGGTTCCATAGGTGATGTCTGCGGCGTATTGCTGCCGGCGCACTGCGGGGTCCTGGTTGGAAAGGATGCAGCCGCTGGTGAGGCCCAGGAACCTGTAGACGCGGCCCATGAGTTCTGACTGGTACTCAGCGAGGTAGTCGTTGACCGTGACGACGTGGACGCCTTTGCCCGCGAGGGCGTTGAGGTAGGCCGGCGCCGTGGCCACGAGGGTCTTGCCTTCACCGGTTTTCATTTCTGCGATGTTGCCCAGATGAAGTGCGGCACCACCCATAAGCTGTACGTCGAAGTGCCTCATGCCCAAAGTCCGGGAGGAAGCTTCACGAACAGCAGCGAACGCTTCCGGGAGGAGGGCTTCCAGAGTTTCGCCATCTTGGTGGCGGGAACGCAGATGGTCCGTTTCCTCGCGTAGTTCGGCATCCGTGAAGGACTTGAAGGAGTCTTCCAGGGCATTGATGGAATCGGCATAGTTCCGCAGTTGCTTGAGTGTCTTTTTGTCACCCGTGCGGAGAAGTTTTTCGATTAGTGATGCCACGTGAAATTGCTCCCAGTCTCATGCTGCCGAATTCTGGCTGTTTCAGTCTACGGGAGAGACCAGCGCCACGTTGCCGGGTTCCCCTGTGAGCGGACTGCCCGGTTGCCCGTGCTCTTTCGTGCGATCACGGCGGCGTGCCACGGCCTCGGCGAGCACGCCGGCGAGATCTCCAACGGGCCACACCACCACTTCCTGCAACCCAAGCCAGGAGGCCATGAGGTCAAGTTCGGCAGCAAGTTCGACGGCGGTATCCGCCGGTGCACCAACCTCACCGAATGCCGAGCGTACCAAGAGCTGGCCGGACGCCCGATCCGCTTTCAGGTCCACGCGCGCGACGATCCCGTCGCGAAGCAGGAACGGCAAGACGTAGTAGCCGAATCGGCGCTTGGCGGCAGGGGTGTAGATCTCAATCCTGTAATGGAAGCCAAACAGTTCTTCAAGCCGCCGGCGCTCAAAAACCAGGGAATCGAATGGACTCAGCAGCGCCCGCCCTTTGGCTATGCGTGGTGTTCCGGCGCTGACATGCTGATAGATTTCCCTGTCCCAACCACTGACTGACACTCGTTGAAGGCGACCAGCCCTGACCAGCCGCTGAACCGAATCAGCTCCCGCCTTGAGGGGCGTCCGGAAGTAGTCGGAAAAGCAGCGCACAGTACCAATGCCGTGGGCTTGGGCGGCTGCATCCATCAACCGGTCAAGTGACTCCTCAGGGTCGCCTCCGGACAAGGCCAAGTTTGGTACGACCCTTGATGTCAGGGTGTACTTTCGCTCGAATTGAGGGGTCCGGGAAGCAGCCGACACTCTTCCCTCTTCAAACAGATGTTCCAGGACCCGCTTGACGATGTTCCAATTCCACCCCCAGTTGTCACGTTCGGCTGCCTGGGCATGTCCGAGTTCTGCGGTGAGTTCGGACGCGGTCATGGGACGTCCTGCCGTGAGGGCTGCGAGGATGCGATCCTCCATCTCCTGACGGACACCAGGATCCAGGTGGTGGGCTCCCACCCACGCCCGCTTTTGCCACACCAACAGGTCCTGAAAGTGCTCCGGGCGGATAAAGCTGGCCTCGTGTGCCCAGTACTCCATCATCCTTCGCGGCTTCCGGCCAGCCATGGTTTGGAGGATGAGGGGGTCGTAGTTGCCCAGCCGGGAAAAGAACGGAAGGTAGTGGCTTCGGGCCACGACGTTTACGGAATCGATCTGGACAAGCTGGAGTTGGGCAAAGGTCCGGCCCACCGCCCGTGCAGTCACGGGGCCGGTGGGCCGGACCTTTGCCAATCCTTGAGCTGCCAATGCGATCCGCCGTGCCTGTGACAGGCTCAGCGAAGCGGTCATGGAAGTCCCTTCATTCAGGAAATATTGCCTTACTTGGCTGTCGAAGCCTGGTCGTCAGAGCGGTAGGCGTGAATCTTCTCTTCCACGGCCTCCTCGCCAGGCTCGCACGTGGAGTCGAGGGTGATCACACCGTACGTCCAACCACTGCGCCGGTACACGACAGACGGCGCGTTGGTTTCCTTGTCCAGGAAAAGGTAGAAGTTGTGCCCAACGAGTTCCATGCTGTCCACTGCATCATCCAGGGTCAGTGACGCGGCGGGGAACACCTTCCGGCGGATCAGGACGGGTGAATCGCCAGCCGGAATGTCGTTCTCGATGTCGTAGGGCGAACGCTCTTCTGCCTGCGGCACAGACTCTTGGTGATTGCTGGCTTCAACGTAGAGCGGTTCGCTCGCACTGGCGGGCTCAAGTGTTGCTGTGGCTTCCCGCACTGCCTTAGGCGTGTGGCGGCCGTGGTGCACCTTTTTCCGGTCCTTCGCACGGCGAAGCCTCTCAAGAAGCTTGTTGTACGCGAGATCGAAGGCAGCGAATTTGTCAGCGGCTGTGGCCTCGGCACGGATGACGGGGCCGCGGCCCAGGACTGTCACTTCGACGGTGAGCTGGCCCGGCGTCTGCCGGGGATTGGTTTCCTTGGAAACCTTGGCGTCGACTCGCTGGACCTTATCCCCCAGCGATTCAATCTTTGAGATTTTCTCGCCGGCGTATTCGCGAAAGCGGTCAGAAACTGTGAGATTTCGTCCGCTGATCATGAACTCCATGGTGCCCTCCAAATAACTCAGGTGACACGACAACGACGCTGTTGGGGGCTAGTCTGACGGACAGTCGAGCCCCTTTCCGAGCCGCTATCGACAGGTACATCTGTTCTTGGTACCCACAACCGACGTTAGTTCATCGCCACGCGTTATTCATCCTTTAGCCACTTATTTTTTGATTGAGTCTTAAGGGCTTCACGTGGATAGTCTGCGGTGCTGTTTGAAGCGTAGGCTGGTGGCCTCGTGGCCGCGAGCACGACGGCGCCACACACCACTCCGCCAGCAGCCCTGACGGCCCGCGCTGCCTCAGCGAGAGTGGCCCCGGTGGTGAGGACATCGTCCACAAGAATGCACCTCATGCCTCTGATCGTGTCCAAACGCCGTCTGCGTACCCTCATGGACCCCCGGACCTTGCTGGCCCGCGCACCCCTCCCCAAGCCCTTTTGGCCGGCTTCGCGGCTTGTCCCGTCCTTATCCGAAACGATCTGGAACATCCGGGCAGTGAGCCCCCGCAAGGAATCTCTGCTGACTGCGTGGACCGGTATTGCCGGCCTCTTCTCAAGTGCGTCAATGATGGGGCATTGCGGCAGGACGCGGCGCATCCGCAGACATCGAAGCAGGAGGTGCAGGGGGCTGAATCCGCGTTTGCGGTATGCCCGGCCGCTCGTGGGAACAGGGACGAGGCAATAGCCTGGCTGTCCTCCAATGGCGGTCTCCACCGCCTTGCCGAGGCAAGGAGCCAAAACACCTGCCAGACGCCACTGGCCAAAGTGCTTGAATGACAGCAGGCATCGTGCCAGTTCATCCCGGTACGGGCCCGCTGCGACCACTTCGAGTTTTGCCGTGCCATCGACGTCAACCAATGCGGGCGATTCCTGCTCCGCACGGAAAGGCTGCCTGCACAGTTGACGGACACGCTTCGCGCAGCCGCCGCACAACACGGTGTCCTCCACTCCGCAGCAAACGCATTCAACCGGAACCAACAGAGCCATCAGGTCAGCCATGGCTCCCCGCAGTGCGGATATCAGCCGGTCAAAGCGACGCTGTTCCCCACCACGTCGGTGCGCCCTGACAGGATCTGCGGCGTGGAGGTCGGGGTCCCCGCTCACGACCCGCCACCCACGGTGCCCGTTCCTGATGCCTGGGGAAGTCATCCTGCAAGCCTGCCCAGTTGCCGGCTCGGCCGGAAGTCGCTGTGAGCCCTATGTGGACAATCGACCCGGCACTTCTGGTGGCAGGTCAGCCCGGGAAGGCTGGCTCCGTAGGCCCCTTCAGCTGGAGCTCCCAGCCATTTCCGACACGTTGGAAAACGCCCGCCTCCGATTGGCCATAAATCTGCTCGGAGCCGTTTCCGGCGCTGAGGCTGGTCAGCCCGTCCCAAGGTGCCAGCTGTTGAGGCTCGCCCGTTGCCAAAGACAAGAGCTCGGGAACCACGGTTGCGGTGGCCGAACTGGACATCACTGCCACCGTCGAGCCGTTGACCCAGACACCTTGGTCAGCCGTGGCAGTGCTCAGCAGGGTGACAGGAGTGGTGAGGTCCTTGGGAACGCCGTCGGGATTCCGGACGATTCCGGTGATCTGCACCGTGGACTTTCCATTCGCCTCGGAAATAACCAGTGCCCGGGTCCCTTCCCTGGAGACCCTGAAGTCCTTGACGGTCCTTCCGGACAACCAGGAGGGAGTCAAGGTGACGTTGGGTATGGCCATGCCGGGTGCAACACCGGTGGGCTTGAATGCCACGACCTCGGCGGCCCCGTTGGCACCCGGTCCTGCCGTCCATACCCAGTCGTGCGGACTGAAAGAGGGGCCGGTCAGGGTGCTCCGGGTGGTCAATTGACGTGCGGGTTGCCCGGGTTCGATCGCGTACAGAGTTGTCTTATCACCGTTAAGGAATGCGGCCGTTTGGGACACCGGAGACTCCGCCGGCGAGTGGGGCCCCAATCCAGCTACCGATTGTATGTCCGGCAGCGGAGTGATCCGGTTGTTCTCATAGCGCACCAGGTCACCGTTGTTCACCGCGATTTGGCGGGCGGGAACACTCTTGTCCAGTACTGGGGGCAGTACGGTGCCGTTGTCTTCAACCCGCACAAGGTCCTGGTCCGCACGCAACTGGACGTTGATGACGTCGGGCTGGTCCCGGAAGGTCAAAGCCAACTGGTTTTGCATCCTCTGGCGGTCTTCCGCAGAGGCCTCGAACAGTTCCTTGGCAGACAGGTCCACCTGCGCAGAGCCTGATACGACCGGCACGGATTCCCGTGCAAGCTTCATCCCGGACGGGAACGCACTGACAACTGCACCTCGAAGGTAGGGAGCCGGACCAGCCAGGAGTGCGCTTGTCATGGATTTGACGGTGTTCTTCTTGATGAACCACCTGTAGTCAGGAACAGCGTAGGTAAACGTGGGGTCGTAGAAGTAGATGGGATTTGCCCCATAAATGACCTTGAATGTTTCCTCCGGGATAGCCGTGCCATCCGGCACCTTGGAAATCCGCCACTCCCCTTCCACCTGTTCAAGTGTCAGCGGGATGGTCTCCTTGGTCCCCGGCGGAAATTGGGTAGCAACGCCGTCAGCATCCACCGAATAGGCGAGGTCGAGTTCGTAAAGGTACTCATTCTCAGCGGCGGACTTGACCACCTGCGCCTCACGGAAAACTATGGCGCGCTTGTCAGGCTTCCATGTAACCGACTGCGCTTGGGTCAGATACTGGCGCGCCACAGGATAGTCGTCCTCGTAGCCGCTGCCGGCCATGTAAAAGTCCTCAATGACAGTCTCGGGACTTGAACCGGCGCGTGGGGCCGCAGGAAAGAACACGGGCGCATTGGGATTGCCTGCACCCTCGTCCTTGCTCTTGCCAACTGGACCGGAACGGGGAATCTGCGCACAGGAGGCGACCAAAACCATCAGCACCGCCAGGACGGCCACAACCGCCTTGGAGTTCCGGAGATGCATCATGCTCCCTCCTCGGCGCCATCGTCGGCCACCATGGGCCGGCCGGTTCCAGCCTCGGACTTTTGCGGAGGACTTCCTAATTCTGTCCCAAGTATGAGCATTTGGCGCTCGGTCCCGGCCCCGGGAAACTTAATATCTGTGGGTTCAAGCTGCAGCGGCGATTTCACGATGGTGCCTCCTTGCCTGAGTGGCAATGTCAGCCGGAAATTGGAGCCGGCCCCCTTGCGGCCCCAGGCCTGAAGCCAGCCATTGTGCAACTTGGTGTCCTCAGCCGCGATGGAGAGTCCCAGGCCGCTGCCCCCCGTGGTTCGCGCCCGCGCGGGGTCCGCCCGCCAGAAACGGTCGAAGACCCGTGCAGCTTCTGCTTGACTCATCCCAATGCCATGGTCCCGCACTGACACAGCTACGGCATCGTGGTTGGCGGCAACTGATATGTGGATTGGCTTGCCCTCGCCATGTTCCAGGGCGTTGAGCAGCAAGTTGCGGAGAATCCGGTCGATTCTCCTGGAGTCCATTTCCACCACAATGCTCTTTTGCCTGGCATTGAGCCTGACATCGGACCCATATTCCACCGCCACGGGTGCCGCACCCTCAGTGACGTGGGAGATCACTTGGAAGATGTCCTGGGGTTCTGCGTCCAGGACGGCAGCGCCGGCGTCGAAGCGCGAAATCTCCAACAGGTCCGAAAGCAACGACTGGAAGCGTTCCACCTGGTGGTAGAGCAGCTCGGCTGATCTTTTGTTCATGGGGTCGAAGTCCTCACGGGCTTCGAAGAGGACCTCGGCCGCCATGCGGACGGTGGTAAGCGGGGTACGCAGTTCGTGGGACACATCTGAGACAAAGCGCTGCTGCATTTGCGACAAAGTTGCCAACTGGGTGATCTGTTCCTGCAGGCTGGCAGCCATATGGTTGAAGGAGGCACCGAGCCTGGCGACCTCGTCTTCCCCTTTGACCACCATGCGTTCCTGGAGCTGGCCTGCCGCGAGCTTTTCCGAGACTACGGCGGCATGGCTGACAGGACTGACCACATTGCGCGTCACGTACCACGCGATGGCCCCGATCATGAGGACAAGGGCTGCGCCGCCTGCCCAGAGGACGTTCTGGATTTCGTCCAGTGTTTGTTGGGCCGTGTTGAGGTCGTAAATCAGGTAGAGCTCGTAGGACGTGCCATTGAACGTCACCAAGTTGCCGACGGCGATGCCGGGGCGGTCCTCATTGCCTACAGGGAATTGGGTGGAAGCCCAGAACTGCTGCTTTCCGCCTTCCTGGACAGCCTTGCGCAACTCCGGCGGTATGACCCTCACCGTCAGTTGGTCGGACGCGCGTGACTCGACCCAGCGGTTTCGCGGCTTTGTTTGCTCCGGTTTCGCTTCAAAGACGTATCTGCGCTGGATCACTGAACCCCGGCCCTCCACGGCAGTCAGTGTGTCGTAAACCAACGTGATGACACTGGACTGGTCGGTGACCTGCGCGCCGTCGAACGTGTCCTGGACCTGCTTGACGTTGTAGCGCGACTCGGACTCGGCCTGGGCCAGGCGTTCCTGGAAGAGGTTGTTCGCGATTTGGTTGGACAAGTACGCGCCGACAATCGCAAAGGACGTGACAGCGAGCAGCAACGTGGTGAGGACTGTTCGAAATTCCAGCGATCGCCGCCAACGCCGAAGCAAGGACCGCCAGAGGTATCGAAGTCCCGGCCTGATCTGGCGCACGCCGAAGGACACCAGCCGCGAAACCCGAAGAATCAGGATGAGTCCGCGTCGGGTCCAGATTCGTCCGCGCGACAGCAGCCACGACAGGTTCCGGGTCTTCGGTCCCGACCCCTCCTGGGACTGTTCGGGGTCGGTTGATGGTGCCGGCGTCAAAGGCTGGACACCGGCCGCTTCCGGACCCCTTGGTTCAAGGTCCTCGTCTGTCGCGCCGGCCTTGCCGACCGGAGACTCAGGAACCTGCTTTATATCCGACACCACGCACCGTCAAAACGACCTCGGGCGCCTCCGGATCACGCTCAATCTTGGACCGCAGGCGCTGGACGTGCACATTGACCAGGCGCGTATCCGCGGCATGGCGGTATCCCCAAACCTGTTCAAGGAGCAGCTCGCGGGTAAAGACCTGCCAAGGCTTGCGTGCCAGCGCGACCAGAAGATCGAACTCCAGGGGGGTCAGCGAAATCCGCTCACCGCCGCGCGTGACCAAGTGGCCCGCGACGTCGATGGTCACGTCCGCGATACGCAGCGTTTCGGGGGCCTTCTGGTCGCCCGGACGGAGCCGCGCACGAACCCGCGCCACGAGTTCAGCCGGCTTGAAAGGCTTGGGCACGTAATCGTCGGCACCCGATTCAAGACCCCGGACGACATCGGACGTATCAGACTTTGCAGTGAGCATGACAATGGGGACGTCCGACTCACCACGGATCTGCCGGCACACTTCAATGCCGTCAGAGCCCGGCAACATAAGATCCAACAGCACCAGGTCCGGCTTGGAAGAGCGGAAGACCTCCAATGCCTGGCCGCCATCTGCGCAGAACACCGGCTCGAAGCCATCATTGCGCAAGACGATGCCAATCATCTCTGCGAGCGCTTCGTCGTCGTCAACTACCAGAATGCGTGCCTTCATAGTTATATATTCCCTTATCACCAAGTCTTTGTCCCGTTGGGCACGGCGCACGGCATGGCGCCCCATGGGCAGTTCCACCGTACTGCACAACAGCGCCACTCCGCCTTTGCCGGCTGGCCGGGCGGCGGGCTATGAGGGACGACGACGGGACTATAGGCTGGGTGCCAAGGTCCGTATGGGGGACGTCGGATGTCGACGGGCCGGGTCTTATGGGGAGGATATCGTGTCACAGCCAGAGCACGGCCAAAATCCATCGCCGGGCAGTCAGCCCGCGCCGGGCAACCAGCCACAGTGGGGCGGCCAGCCACAGTGGGGCGGTCAGCCACAGTGGGGTGGTCCCCCGGCCTGGGCGGCACCGCAAAGCGGTGGTCACCAAGCCCAACCCACCCCTGGATGGCCGCCGGGCCCATCTTATGGACAACCCTTCTATGTTGCTCCTCCCAAACCTGGCGTTATCCCCCTGCGTCCGCTCCAGTTCGGAG
This sequence comes from Arthrobacter sp. AK01, assembly GCF_021109375.1. Lineage (NCBI taxonomy): Bacteria > Bacillati > Actinomycetota > Actinomycetes > Micrococcales > Micrococcaceae > Arthrobacter > Arthrobacter sp. AK01. The sequence goes on along the minus strand of NZ_JAJOHP010000001.1, from coordinate 101,228 downwards.
AGATTCTGGACGGGTCCTTCCAGACGATTCGCCGCAACGCGGCATCGATGTTCGGTTCGGCCCTGATTGTGCAAGCCCTTGGGGCGGTGTTCGTCGGCATCGTCACGGTGGGGATGTTCCAACTGTCGATGTCTTTTGAATCCGTGACCTCCGAAGCGGAATTCAACGACGCCATGGGCCCCTTCCTCGCCATCATGGCAAGCACCCTGGGCGTCTCGGTGCTGATCGGTTTTCTGGGCTCGGTCCTTCAGGGCGTCCTGGTAGTGCCGGTAGCCCGCTCGGTCCTCAACCGACGGACCGGCTTCAAACAGATGTGGAAGCTCGCCGGCCGACGGATCTGGCCGCTGCTGGGCGTTGCGGCCTTACTGACTTTCGGCGGGATACTCGCAGTCGCGGCCATTGTGGGCGTTTCGGTCCTGTTGTTCACGGCCATGGGACCCGGCGCCTTGCTCGTTGTCCTGCCGTTGGGCCTCGGTTCGATAGTGGCCTTTGTCTGGGTCGGACTGAAGCTGATGCTGGCCCCTGCCGCCATTGTGGTTGAGCGGACCGGCGTCTACGACGGACTCCTCAGGTCCTGGCAACTGACAAGGAACAACTGGTGGCGCATCTTCGGGATCACCCTTGTTGTCGCCATCATGGTGGGCATCATCGCCCAGATAGTGCAGATCCCTGCTTCCTTGGCGGCGGCAGCCATTGGTGGTGTGGTTGCCCCCCACCCCGATGCCGAAACCGTTGCTTCCACGCTGGTGGTCACCACAGTGATTTCCTCGGCAATCGGCGCGCTGGTCGGGTCCGTCACTTTCGCCTTCCAGGCCTCCGTCTTCGCCTTGATCTATATGGACCTCCGCATGCGTCGGGATGGTTTGGACGTTGAGCTGATGCGGCTGATGGAAACCGGCGACGATCCGGAGGGCATACCGGGCGGTGCTTCGAGTCGGCTCGCAAGCACATTCCAGCCACCGAACGGCGGGCAGTTTCCGTCCGCTCCTCCCGGGCCGCGTCCACCGGCATGAGGGTTCCGCCGTGGGATGCGCCCGTCGCCCTGGCAGCCATGGAACCACCTGTGACGCCCGACCGCGACGAGGCGCGTCGTTGGGCCGCCGAAGAACTGTCCAAACCCCAGTACCCTGACGCCCAGCCCAGCTGGTTGGACCAACTGTGGCGTGATTTCCTGGACTGGCTGACGTCCTTGGAGGGGGACGGAGCGGGCTCCGGACCGGACTTTGCTGCTCCCTTGATAGTCGCGTTGGCCGTTGCGCTCATCATCGTTGCCGTCATTGTGGTCCGCCCCCGTCTGAACGCCCGGCGAAAGGCCGCCCACGCTGACATCTATGGGGACGACAACACCATGGATTCAGACGGCTACAGGAAACGCGCGGCAACCGCGGCCGACGACGGCGACTGGCCGGCCGCCGTCGTCGACCAATTCCGGGCGCTTGTCCGCTCAGCTGAAGAGCGTGACGTCATTGAAGTCCGAGCCGGAAGAACGGCCGATGAAGCGGCAAGGCAACTAGGGCAGGTCTTCGGTTTCGCACAGGCCCGGCTTGACGCGGCCGCCCGCCTCTTCGACGCTGTGCGCTACGGCGAACAGGGCGCCACTGCATCCGGCTACGAGGCCGTCCGCCAGCTGGATGGTGACCTTCTCGGGGTGAAGCCCGACTTCGCAGGGCAGGCGCACGCCGGATTTGCGGTGCCCCGATGACCACGCAGGTGAGGGATGAAGCCCGGCCGCGGGGCCATGCGGCCGACGTCGGACTTCCCCCGGGCCAGGGGTTCGCAACCTGGTTCCGGAAGCACTTGGCCTGGATTGGGATCGGCGGATTGTTGGCTGGCCTTGTTGCTTTTCTTGCCATCTCCAGCGTGTCCGCCTCGAAGGATCCACGGCCGCTGTCCGCACACAATCCAGCGCCCGATGGTGCCATGGCCGTGGCCGAAATACTGGGGCGCCAAGGCGTATCCGTCACGCCGACAAACACCTTTGAGGACACCATGGCGGCCTTGACCAACCAAAACGGCGCCACTGTCCTCGTCCATGATCCGCGGGGGTTCCTTGATCAAACCCAACTGGCAGACCTCATGGCCGGGGCTGATCGGGTAGTCCTGGTCAAGCCACGGCTCAAAACAATAACGGCGGTAAATCAAGGCTTCCGTCCCGGTGGCGTGGTTCCTGAAGCAACAAAGGTCATCGATCCCGGATGTGATCAGGACGACGCCAGGGCGGCAGGCAGGATCTCGGCACAAGGCTCCATCTATTCGGGGCCGGTAGTCTGCTATGCCTTGCCGGGCAATCAGTCAGGCCTCTATGCCGCGTCGGCGGACAGCCGGGTAATAGTCCTTGGCAGCACGGATCTGGTTGACAATCAACACCTCGCATTGGAAGGCAACGCCGCCGTTGCGCTCCGTACCCTTGGCGCCAACGCCAACCTCGTCTGGTACCTACCGGGAATCGAGGACCTCTCGGCGGCTGGCTCGGCCCCCACGCTGAACGAGTTGGCGCCGCGTTGGCTGGCTTTCGCCGGACCTTGGCTGGGACTCGTGGTGGTCCTGGCCATCGCTTGGCGTGGCCGACGCCTGGGCCCGCTGGTGTTCGAGCCACTTCCCGTGGTGGTCAAGGCCGCGGAAACTGCAGAAGGCAGGGCACGCCTTTACCAGGACTCGCGGGCTGTGGGGCTTGCCGCGGGCAATCTACGGGCAGGGGCATTGACCCGCTTGGCCAAGCACTTCAGCCTCGGCGCAGACGCAACCAAGGACGCCATTGTGGACGCCTGTGCCCAACACCTGGAGCGGCCTGCAGCGGACATACGGTCCGTCCTGATCGACTTTTTACCGGAAAACGAAGGACAACTGGTGCAGTGGGCACAACAGATCGAACGAATCGAACAGGAGGCGACCGCCCGATGAGCAGCCAGCCGAACAGCTACACGGACAGCAACAGCCAATACACGGGCGGTGCCCCGCAGCAGCAGGGCCTCCCGCAGCAGAGCGTGGCGCCAGGCAATGACGCCCTGGGAAGTGGTCACCGCACTGCAGCTGGGGAGCCGCGGACAACTGATGACCCTGCCCGCCAATCCCTGCTGAATGTCCGGGCCGAAGTGGCGAAGGCGGTTGTCGGGCAGGACCCTACGGTCACTGGCATGCTTATTGCGCTGCTTTGTGGCGGCCACGTGCTCCTGGAGGGCGTCCCCGGCGTAGCAAAAACCCTGCTGGTGAGGGCCTTGTCCACCGCGTTGAGCCTGGACACCAAGCGTGTTCAGTTCACCCCGGACCTCATGCCCGGCGACGTTACGGGCTCCCTCGTCTACGACTCCCATTCTTCCGAATTCACGTTCCGCGAAGGTCCCGTCTTCACCAACATCATGCTCGCGGACGAGATCAACCGTACGCCGCCGAAGACCCAGGCGTCCCTCTTGGAGGCCATGGAGGAGCGTCAAGTATCCGTGGATGGAGTTTCGCGCCGGCTTCCGAATCCGTTCATCGTGGCCGCCACCCAAAACCCGGTGGAGTACGAAGGTACTTATCCCTTGCCTGAAGCCCAGCTGGACCGGTTCCTCCTCAAGCTCACCATGCCGCTGCCTGGAAGGGCCGAGGAGATCGAGGTGATCCGGCGCCATGCCGCCGGTTTCGATCCGCGAAACCTCGCCGCTGCAGGTGTGCGGGCGGTGGCGGGCGCCCTCGAGCTTTCCGCTGCCCAGGCAGCAGTAGCGCATGTAGTTGTCGCTCCCGAGATCCTCGGTTACATCGTTGACGTTGTACGCGCCACGAGGTCCGCGCCTTCCTTCCAGCTGGGAGTCTCGCCCCGTGGTGCGACGGCACTGCTCAATACCTCCAAAGCATGGGCGTGGCTGTCCGGGAGGTCCTTCGTCACTCCGGACGACGTCAAGGCGTTGTCGTTGCCGTGCCTTCGGCACCGGGTTGCCCTCCGTCCGGAAGCACAGATGGATGGAATCCAGGTGGACGATGTCCTGGGCAGCATCCTCGCTTCGGTTCCGGTGCCGAGGTGAGCTCCGGCCGGATCCTGCCCGGGGCGGCCTGAATGGCCATCACGGGTCGTTTCGTGCTGCTTGCCCTGGCCGGATTAGTGCCGTTGGTGTTGTTTCCCGCAGGAAGCACGGTTCTGTTCACTGGCGTCGGGTTACTGATGATGCTGGTACTTGACGTGCTCCTGGCGGCGTCGCCTGCAAAGCTCGGACTGGACCGCCAACAGCCCGGAAACGTGACCCTGCAGGGCAGGGCGGACTCTGTTGTGACGCTCACCAACCCCACCCGTCGGAAATTGCGGGCCGAGGTAAGGGACGCGTGGCAGCCCTCTGCCGGTGCCGTGCATCCTGTCCAACCGTTGGTGGTCCCCCCGGGCGAGCGGCGTCGCATGAGAGTGGAGCTGGTTCCCAGCCGCCGCGGTGACCTGGAAAGCCCCCACGTCACCATTCGTTCCTTCGGACCACTCGGCATGGCGGCCAGGCAACGGACGCGCATCCTTCCCGGTCAGCTGAGGGTCCTGCCGCCTTTCCACTCGAAGCGCCATCTGCCCTCCAAGCTCCGCAAGCTCCGGGAGCTGGATGGCAGGGCAGCCGTGCAGATTCGCGGGGCCGGAACAGAATTCGATTCCCTCCGCGATTACGTCCGCGGTGATGACGTCCGGTCCATCGATTGGCGCGCCACAGCACGCCGGACATCAGTGGTTGTCCGGACGTGGCGCCCGGAACGCGACCGGCGGGTGGTCATTGTCCTGGATACCTCTCGTACAGCCGCCGCCAGGATCGTGGACGAGCCCCGCCTCGATACGGGAATCGAAGCGGCCTTACTGCTCTCGGTACTTGCCGAACGCGGTGGGGACCGGGTTGACTTCCTTGCTTACGACCGCCGGCTCCGGGCCCGGGTCGAATCGGCGTCCAAAGGCAACCTCCTGGGCCAACTTGTCCAGGCCATGGCTCCTTTGGAAGCGGAACTGATCGAACTGGACTGGCAGCAAATCCCGGCGCAAGTGCGGGCGGTCTCGGCGCACCGCTCGCTGGTGGTGCTGTTGACGGCGCTCGACGGCGGCGCCCCCGAAGAAGGGCTCCTCCCCACTGTGGCGCAATTGTCCCGCCAACACGTGGTGGTGGTTGCTTCGGTACGGGACCCCCTGCTGGCGGCCATGAAGGAAGAACGGACCACAGCAAGCCAAGTGTTTCGTGCCGCCGCCGCCGAACGGGCTTTGTTGGAAAGGGCAGCAGTGACAGCCCAGCTCCGGCAACTGGGGGCCGAGGTGGTCGATGCAGAGCCGCTGGAGGTTCCACCCCTGCTCGCCGACACGTATATCCGGCTCAAAGCCGCCGGAAGGCTCTAGTTCCCATTGTCCGGAAAGGACTGCCATGAACGCCCCGATCTACCAGCTCGCACTTGGCGATGACTTCACCAAGCTGACCCCGGAGCTCCAGGACTACTTCTCGCTGGCCGCCGGTTCCGGTTCCTACGGAATAGGGGAAGGCACCTTTGACGTGGTGGGTTGCCGGCAGAAGTGGCTGCGTCCCCTGCTCGCCCTCACGGGGAGCGAGCAAGCATTCTTCCCGGAGTACGGCGAGGGCATCCGGTTCCGCATCGAGAACCACGCACACATTGATCCTTTTGGACGCCCTGCCCTGACTGCCCGGCGTGAGATCTATTTTCCCTCCGGGACAAGGCTGTTCCACGATACAACGAGCGCGGTCATGCCGGACCACGGCCGGCAGAGCGGACCGGAGCGGGCCCATCTGGTGGACCACGTGGGACGGTATCGGCGGCTGGTGACGGATCTGGATGTCAGTGTCACCACCGAGGGCAGGCTCCGTGGTGTTTCCAAGGCGAGCAGGCTGTTCCTGGGCCCCCTTCGACTTCCTTTGCCGGCAGCGCTGGACGCGCGCGCCTATGCGGAGCAGTGGTGGGACAGTGCCGAGGGCAAACACCGGATCCAGGTCAAGGTGATCCAGCCACAGATCGGATTGGTCCTCGTGTATGCCGGACGCTTCGACTACCGGTTGGTGCCGTACCTGCCCGGAGCAGCACCGGGCACAGCCCTGCCGCGCTACGCAGAACCAGACCGTTGGGAAAAGAGGATCTAGCGCGGCCGCCTTCAGCCCTGCGTCACCGTCACCGCTGTGCCAACTTCACCCTTGTGCCAACTGGTCCAGCCCGTCGGCTGTCTGGGTCAGTTTCTTCAGCACATCCATGGCCGCTGAAGGCTTGAAGCCCGCGAGGCCCGAGGAGGGTGTGACGCGGATTCCGGCCAGGCCCGAGGCCGGCAGGCCAAGCTGACGCCACGGCTTCCAGATACTCTCAACAACGTCTGAAGTCCGGGGCAGCCGCCCTTGCGGGTCGCTGATGTGCAGCGCCCCGGCCCACACGCGTTTGCCGCTCTCCACAGCGCCCGCGAGCTGTTCCCACTGGCGGGTGGTCAGTGCCCTCAGGGGAACGGCGACGCCGTCGGCTCCTGCAGCAAGAATCCGTTCGATCGGCGCCTCTACCTCCGGAACGGAGACCACAGTCTCGACGACGCCTGCAGCCTTGAGTGCCTCGATCACCAGACGCCATGCCGCCGTGACTTCTTCGCCGGCCACGGACCGGAGCGTGCGGTAGCCACTCGCCGTCGGGATCGTCCCAGCCATAACCGAGGCGATATCCGGTTCGTCCACCTGGACCACGATGCCGGCGCCTGGAACTGCCGCCGAGATCCGACGGACATGATCGGCGACGCCGGCGGCCAGGGACTCCGCGATGTCCCGGCGGGCTCCGTAGTCCAGTAGCGCCCGTTCGCCGTTGTGCAGGTGGAGGTTCGCCGCGAGGCTCAGGGGACCCAACAACTGGATCTTGAGTTCCGCCGCAGAAACGTCTTCGGCGCCCGCAACGTCGGCAAGGATATTGATGTCCGTCGACAAAGCCGAGCGTGCGCGCCGGGCGTCCTTTCCTGGCCTGTCAACCAGGCGCCACCCGTGCGGTTGGACGTCAAGGGCCAGGTCAACAAGCAGGGAGCCGGTCCGCCCAACCGGATCCGAGCCCACTCCGCGGTCCGGCAGCTCGGGCAGGAACGGAAGGTGGGGATCCCCCAATTCGCCCCGGATTATCCGGATTGCCTCCGCAGGATCGCTGCCTGGCCAAGGGCCCAGTGCAGTGGCGCTGGCGCGCTGGTCATTCTCGGACGACATCAACTATGCCTGCAGGCGTGAAATCTGGTGATCCTCTGCTATGGCTTCGTGGTGGCGGATCACTTCGCTGATGATGAAGTTCAGGAATTTCTCCGCGAAGGCGGGATCAAGGTGTGCATCCTCGGCAAGCCGGCGCAGGCGGGCAATCTGGGCAGACTCGCGGCCCGGGTCTCCGGCAGGAAGCTTATGCGTGGCCTTGAGCACCCCTACCTTTTGGGTTGCTTTGAAACGCTCCGCGAGCAGGAATACGAGTGTTGCGTCGATGTTGTCGATGCTTGACCGAATGGACAGCAGCTCATCCATGACGGCACGGTCCACCTGGCCGGCCAAGGAACTCGCTGCCGGGTTGAAGGAATCGGCGTCATCGGAAAGGGCGTTGTTGTGCTCGGTCATGCATCCCAGTCTATGGTGCCGGGCGGCACCGCCGCGGGTGTTACCTTCGCACGTCGGACCCAACAGGCCAATGCGGCAAAGTCGGTTTCCCCGCGGCCGGGATCGGAGCACAATGGCAGCATCACTGCTGGTTTGGCAAAGGAGCTTCCATGAAAATCGCGGTTCTGGGCACGGGTATGGTGGGGCACGCCCTGGCGGGCAAGCTGGTGTCCTTGGGACATGAAGTAACCATGGGATCCCGGGAACCCGGCAATCCGAAGGGAGAGGAATGGGCCCGGCAGGCCGGCACACAGGCCCATGCCGGCTCCTTCGCCGATGCAGCAGGGCAATCCGAGCTGATTGTGAACGCCACGCCGGGCACTGTGAGCCTGGCAGCCCTCGGCGAGGCAGGCGAAGCCAACCTCAAGGGCAAGATCCTGCTGGACGTGTCCAATGCCCTGGACTCTTCGAGTGGCTTTCCCCCATCACTGGCCGTATGCAATACGGACAGCATCGCTGAGACCATCCAGCGGACATATCCGGACGTTCGGGTGGTCAAATCTCTGAATACGGTCAGCGCGCCGGTCATGGTGGAGCCGGCCAGGCTCCCCGGTCCCCATGACATTTTCATGGCTGGCAATGACCAAGGGGCCAAGTCCACTGTCTCCGGGTTGCTGCAGGAATTCGGCTGGGCACCTGAGCACATCAGGGACCTTGGCGGCCTCGACGCTGCCCGCGGATTGGAGATGTGGCTGCCGCTATGGCTCCGGATCTTCATGCAGCAGCCGCAGGGAAAAATGTTCAACATCGGTATCGTTTCCGAATAGCCCGAGCACCTCCAGCACAGGAAAGGCACGCCCCTCGCCATGGGGCGTGCCTTTCATTTACCAGGGCCGGGTCTAGCCGCCCAGCAGCGCGCGGTGGGCTTCCCGCCGTCGTGCCTGTTCGTCAGGGTCCGGTACCGGCAGGGACGCAATGAGCCGCTTGGTGTAGTCGTGCTGAGGCGAGCCCATCACATGGTTCCCGATCCCCTGCTCCACCAGTTGGCCCTTGTAGAGAACCCCCACCCAGTGGGACAACATGTCCACCACAGCGAGGTCGTGGCTGATGAACAGCGCCGCAAAACCGAACTGCTCCTGGATGTCCTTGAACAGGTCCAGGACCTTCGCCTGAACGGAAACGTCCAAGGCGGAGGTGGGTTCGTCGGCGATCAGGAGGCGTGGGTTCAGCGCCAGCGACCTCGCCAAGGAGGCGCGCTGCCGCTGCCCGCCGGACAGCTCGTGCGGGTAGCGTTGCGCGTACGACGCCGGCAGCTGGACTGACTCGAGCAGCTCACCTACCTTTTTCCTCGCCTCAGCCGCGCTCGGCTTGGTGTGGATCATGAGCGGTTCAGCGACGCACTCACCGATGGTGAGGTGCGGATTGAACGAGGCCGCCGGATCCTGGAAGACGAAGCCGATCTCCTTGCGGAGCGGACGGAAAGTACGCTCCTTGAAATCCAGCATTTCGTAGCCCAGCACCTTCAGGCTGCCGCCGGTTGTCCGGTTCAGCCCCGCAATGGCCCGTCCGATGGTCGACTTGCCCGAGCCGGACTCCCCCACCAGGCCAAAGACCTCGTTCTCCGAGACCGTGAAGCTGACGTTGTCCACGGCTTTGAACCCGTGCCTGCCGAACCTGCCCGGGTATTCGATGGTGAGGTTCTTCGCTTCCACCAGGATTTTGCCGTCCTGGTGGAGGCGCCCCCGGGCGCCTTCCGAAGCCGAATGGCGTCCCAGGTGCGGCACGGCCGCCAGCAGCTTCTTGGTGTAGTCCTCTTGTGGATCAGCGAAGAGGACCCGGGAAGGAGCTTCCTCCACCACGTCGCCCTGGTACATGACCACTACCCTGTCCGCGAGATCGGCAACCACACCCATGTTGTGGGTGATGAGCACAATCGAGGTCCCATAGTTGTCCCTCAAATCACGCAGGAGCTGCAGGATTTCCGCTTGAACCGTGACATCCAACGCGGTGGTCGGCTCATCGGCCACGATCAGCCCCGGGTTCAGGGCCAGCGCCGCCGCGATGACCACGCGCTGTTTCTGGCCGCCGGAGAACTGGTGCGGGTAGTAGTTGACCCGGGTTTCAGGGTCGGGGATACCCACCTTGCGCAGTGCCTCGGTTGCCCGTTGCTTTGCCTCCTTGGCGGAGACGCGCTTGCCGTCGGTTGCGTGCGCCCGGATGCCTTCGGCAATTTGCCAGCCAACGGTAAAGACGGGATTCAAAGCCGTGGAAGGTTCCTGGAACACCATGGCCACATCGCGTCCGCGGATCTTGCGGAGCGTGGATTTGCTGACGCTGATCACGTTGTTGCCGTTGATCACCACCGCGCCCGAACTAATGGCTGTTTCCGGGAGCAGGCCAAGGATGGTCTTGGCGGTCACGGTCTTGCCGGATCCCGACTCGCCCACGATCGCAACGACTTCACCAGCCTTCACGTCAAGGCTTACGTCCTTGACGGCGTGCACATCGCCGCCATCGGTGGCGAAGGTGACCTGGAGACGGTCGATGGTGAGAACCGGCTGGCCACTGCCCGCCCGGTCCGACACATTTCCAAGGTTGGTGGTCATGGCTTACCTGCCTCTGCCGGGGTTGACGGCGTTGTTGGTGCTGCCGGAGTCCCTGGCGCGGGTGTTCTGCCCGCGCGCTTGCGTCCACGGATCCGGGGGTCGTTGAGGTCATTGATGCTTTCGCCCACCAATGTCAGGCCCAGGACTGTGAGCACGATCGCAATACCAGGGAAGACTCCCGTCCACCAGATACCGGATGAGGTGTCAGCCAAGGCCTTGTTGAGGTCGAACCCCCATTCAGCAGCGGAAGTGGGCTCGATGCCGAAGCCAAGGAAGCCCAGGCCGGCGAGCGTCAGGATTGCTTCCGAGGCGTTAAGGGTGAACATCAGCGGCAGGGTCCGGGTGGCATTCTTGAAAATGTGGCGTCCGATGATGCGCATGCTGGACGCGCCCAGGACCTTGGCCGACTCGACGAACGGCTCAGCCTTCAGCCGGATGGTCTCGGCGCGGATAACCCGGAAGTACTGCGGGACGAAAACCACGGTTATGGAGAACGCACAGGAGAAGATGCCGCCCCAGAAGCTGGACTGGCCACGGCTGATCACGATGGAGATGACAATGGCCAGGAGGAGGGTGGGGAACGCGTAGATGGCATCCGCGACAACCACTAGGATCCTGTCCAGCCAGCCGCCGAAATAGCCACTCAGCAGGCCGAGGGCCACACCGAGGAACAGGGACATCGCCACTGACACGATGATCACCGTCACGGCGGTCTGCGAGCCCCAAATGACACGCGACAAAACGTCGTAGCCACCCACTGTTGTTCCCAGCAGGTGTTCACCGCTGGGGGCTTGTTGGGTGGGGAACGAACCCGACTCATCGCTGAGCTGGGAGTAGCCGTACGGTGCCAGGAGTGGTGCGAAGATGCTGGTCAGGATGAAAAGCCCGCTGAGGACGACGCCGACGATGAGCATGCCGCGCTGGAGGCCCACGCTCTTCTTAAGGTGCGAAATCACGGGAAGCCGGGAGAACAACGGCTGCTTGGGTGCGGTCAATGCAGGAGTACTCATGGTCAGTACCTCACTCGGGGGTCGATGAGCGCGGCGATGATATCCACGATGAAGTTGGTGACTGCAACGATGATGGCCAGGAGCACCACGATTCCCTGGACGGCGACAAAGTCGCGGGCATTCAGGTATTGCACCAACTGGTAGCCCAGTCCCTTCCATTCAAAGGTGGTTTCGGTCAGGATGGCACCGCCGAGCATGAGGGCAATCTGCAACCCCATGACGGTGATGATGGGAATGAGAGCCGGCTTGTAAGCGTGTTTGGTCACCAGCCGGAACTCACTGACGCCCCTGGAGCGACCGGCCTCGATGTAGTCCTTTCCCAACGTGCCGATGACGTTGGTACGCACCAGCCGCAGGAAAACACCAGCAGTCAGCAGGCCGAGTGCTATGGCGGGAAGGACGGCATGGGAAGCGATGTCCCCCAATGCCATGAAGTTTCCGCTCCGTAGTGCGTCCAGCCAGTAGATACCGGATGGCGCCGCCAGGCCGCTCATGGTCAGTTCAGTCCGGGTGGAGGCGCGCCCCGCCACCGGGAACCATCCAAGCCACACGGAAAAGGTCAGCTTGAGCAGCAGGCCGGAGAAGAACACCGGAGTGGCGTAGCAGAGGATCGCGAAGAACCTCAGCAGAGCATCCGGAGTCTTGTCGCGGTGCTGGGCTGCGATGAGCCCGAACGGAATGCCGACTGCCAGCGCCACGATCAGTGCGTTGATGGAAAGCTCAAGGGTGGCTGCACCAAAGGTGGTCAGCACCTCCACCACTGGTCGCCGATCGGTGATGGTGGTTCCGAAATTGCCGGTGATGAGCTGGCCAAGGTACTCGAAGTACTGGACCAGGACCGGCCGGTCATACCCGGCGTCGTGGATGCGCTGGGCCAGGACATCCGGGGGGAGGCGTCCGCCTTGGGATGCGGTGATGGGGTCTCCGATGACCCGCATCAGGAAGAAGACCAGCGTTACGAGGATGAAGACGGTGGGAATGATCAGGAAGAACCTGATCACGATATATCTGCCCAGCCCTCCCCCGCCTTTGGACTTGCTCTTGGGAGCTACGATGCCGGGCTCAGCCTCGGGTACATCTATAAGTGTTGTCATTTGCTACCTGCATTTCCTGCCCGTGGATTACGCGGGGTTGTCTCATGCGTGCCGGCCATGTTGGTGGTCAGCAAAGGAGGCGGGACACCGGATCAGTGTCCCGCCTCCCTTCTCATCACAAAGGTGCGGCTACTTGGAAATTACTCCGAGACGGAACTTGAAGGACGGATCCAGGGTCTTGTCGACGCCGTTCACGCCACTTCCGACCACCGCCACCTGAGCACCCTGGAGCAGGGGCAGGGTGGAGATGTCCTTGGCCAGCGCGTTCTGGACTTCCTTGATGTCCGCTTCTCGCTTGGTCTTGTCTGCTTCAGTGAGCTGCTTGCCGATGAGCTCGTTCACCGTGGCGTTGTTGTAGTGGTTCTTCAGGAAGCCGCCCTCGGGGAAGAACGGAGTGAGGTAGTTATCGGCATCGCTGAAGTCGGGGAACCAACCAAACTGGAACAACGGGTACTCGTCGGCACGGCTGGCCTTGCTGTACGTGACCCATTCGGTGGACTGCAGGTTCACCGTGAAGAGGCCGGACTTCTCCAACTGCTCCTTGACCATGGCGTATTCGTCTCCGGAGGATCCGCCGTAGTGGTCCGGGTTGTACTGCAGGTTCAGTGCGACGGGTTCCGTAATGCCGGCGTCGGCCAGGACCTTCTTGGCCTTGTCCAGGCTTGGCTTTCCCGCATCGCCGTAAGCATCCTTGAAGGACTCGTTGGCGCCGAGGAAGCCGCTCGGAACGTTGGAGTACAGGGGCAGGTAGGTGCCCTTGTAGACCTGATCGGCAATGGCCTGGCGGTCAACGAGGTTGGCCACGGCCTGGCGAACGGCGAGTGCCTTGGCCGGGTCTGCGCCTGCAGCCTTCGTTCCGTACGGCATGGTGTCGAAGTTGAACGTGATGTAGCGGATTTCGCCACCCGGTCCGGTAAGGACCTTGACCTTCGAGTCCTTGCGGAGGTCGTCGATGTCCGTAGCGCTCAAGCTGCGGAAGGCAACGTCAATTGCTCCTTGCTGGATTTCCAGCTTCAGGTTGGTGGGGCTGGCGTAGTACTTGATGGTGGCTGCCTCGTTCGCGGGCTTGCCAAGAACGCCTTGATAGTCGGCGAAGGCCTTGAAGCTGACAAGTTCGTTCTTCTTGTAGCTGTCAATGGTGTACTGGCCGTAGAACGCGTTCGCCTTGATGATCTCGTCGTCCGAGAGGACCTTGTCGGCCGGGAAGACTTCATCGTCCACGATTGGCGCGGCGGGGCTGCTGAGGATCTGGCTGAACGTTTGGTCGTTTGCGTTCTTCAACTTGAAGACCACAGTGGTGGCGTCGGGGGTGCTCACGCTCTCGATGTTGGTCAGCAACGATGCCGGACCAGCGGGGTCGTTAATGGCCACTTGCCGATCAAACGAGAACTTGACGTCCTTGGAATCCAACGTGTGGCCGTTGGCCCATTTCAGCCCGGACTTGAGCTTGACAGTGTATTCCGAGGGTGCTGTGAACGACGACGATTCCGCGAGGTCCGGTACTGGCTCCGCACCGCCGGGCTTGGAGTTCAAGAGGAAGGAGTAGATCTGGTTCATCACCATGAATGAACCGTTGTCGTAAGATCCGGCCGGGTCCAGGGACGTGACCTTGTCTGTGGTGCCGTAGGCGATGGGGCCCGCGGCAGCCGGGGCAGATGATGAGCCGCCGCCGGAGGGTCCCGTGCATGCCGTCAAAGCGAGCGCGGAGATGCCCGCCAGCGCGATAACGCCGTGCAGGGCCTTCTTGTTCAGTGCCATCTGGTGAACCTTCTGTTCGATGGATTCGGCGCGCCGCCGTGGGATATTTGTGACGGCGCACACTCTTAGTGCCTCGATTCAACCAGACTTCGAAGGATACGAACCCTTGAAATAGTGATTTGAGACACAAAATTTACTTTCCAGTAGCTTCATTCGCCTGTCCAGGGCCATTGTCCCGGTAGGGGTGCGGGAATATCGTTGTCGAAGGGTCTCCACTCACTGAACGACAGCCCAAAGGACAGGCACATGAGCAAGGCAGCACTCTGTGTAGGGATCAACAAGTTCAAGTTCCTACCGCAATCGAGTTGGCTCAACGGCTGCGTCAACGATGCCGAAGACCTCGCCGAAATGATGGAGAAACACTACGGCTTTGAAAGTTCCGCCATCACGGTGCTGCGCGATGCCAAGGCAGTGAAGAAAACGGTGATGGCCGAACTCAACAAGTTGGTGGACACGGCGGTGGCGGGCACAGCCAACCACATCGTCTTCACTTTCTCCAGCCATGGAACGCAAGTGCCGGACACCAACGGAGACGAGGGCGACCGCCTGGATGAGGCCTTCGCATGCTACGACATCAACAATTCCGGTGATGCCTGGGATCCGGACACCGTGATCTCGGACGACGAGCTGGCAGCGCTGTTCGCCCGGCTCCCCAAAGGTGTGCTCATGGATGTTGTGCTGGACACCTGCCACAGTGGGACCGGGCTCAAGTCTTTGGACCTGATTCCCGGTCGCCGCCCCCGCTTCCTGCCGGCCCCTACGCCCCGCGCAGTCATCGCCAACGAATCCAAGGAAACCCGCAGCCTGAGGGACATGGTCAGGACCGCGAAACTCTCGACGCCGGTCTTGATGGCCGCTTGCCGTTCTGACCAGACAGCCGCAGATGCCTTGATCGATGGGCGGTATAACGGTGCGTTCACCTACAACTTCGTGAAGTCCCTGCTGGGCGACAGCACGGTGGGACGGGCTGAGATCCTGAAGCAGGTCAGCAAAGGACTCAAGTCCGGCGGCTTCGACCAAATCGCCCAATTGGAAGCTTCGACGGCAGCAGGCAAGGCTGCTTGGGGCGCCTGACCCGCGCTGCCCGCTTCATCCCCTCATCAGCTAGTCGCCCGTGCCATGGAACTTGTCCCGGACTCCGGACGAGGCAGCTTCTTCGGCATCATGACGTTGGTCGGAGCCAAATAACTGTCCTTGGCGCTCCCTGTCCATGACTGGTTTCAGGGCGGCATACACAAGGCGGCCGCCGGCGTCGAAGCGCAGCAGCCCTCCCCCACGGATGTCCACGAAGTCCCTCCGCGTCCTCAGGCCAAGGCGGACGTACGCCTCCCGTCGGCTCATGCGGACCGTCTGGATGAACGAGGCCCCTATCTCGGAAATGATGAAACCGTCCGGGGAGACACGCTCAGAGGTGCGTACACGCGTGGAACTCAGGGGCGTCCGCCGTTCAAGCCGCGCCGCCTCCAGGAGCCGGGGATTCTCCCAGACGAAACGTTGCACCTCCTGGGGGTCGGAGCCGAGGGCAGAAAGCCTGATGGGATAACGGAGTCCCTGGTAATTGTCCACGCCGCTGATGTTGTTCATTGACACTCGACGGATACCGATCGCGGAGAACTCAGTTTGGAGTGCCTCGCGATACCCGTAGTTGTCTTCGGGAACCATGTCCACGTCAGCGGCAATGATGCCGCGCAGGAGATCCCGCCACGAGACGTCAACCGGAGGCATATACGAGAGTCCGCGAATCACCATCCTCAAGACCCTGATAGCCACGATCGAACCCGATTCGGCCTTCTGTTGGAGGCTTTGGCTGTCCCCGAAGCGGGCGTTCCGTTCCGACCACAGTCGTTGGACGGACCGTAGCACCGCACCCACCACGACGGCGCCGCGCGCATGGGGCTCCGGCATTGCCTGCCAGTCTTCCGGCACGGCGCCGACGAAAGGTTCACGCAAGGGACCGCGGGCAAAAAGGTCGCGTGCGAAGTCGAAGAGGGAACGCATCAGGACGGCATCATCCACAACCTGCCCGGCCTCAAAACCACCGCCTGCCGCTTCGAGTTGCCGGTAGACCACTTCACGGGATGAGAAGACGGAAAGAATGGCTACGATATCGGCCAAGGCTTCGTGCATGGCCAGTTGCTCCATGGTGGCCATCTGGTCGGCCCAGGCCGGCCGGAAACCATCCAGAATCGCGTGCGTCACTTCGTGGGCAACGATGTCGCGATAGAGGGCAGTCGGCACTTTGTAGCCCATTCGGTCCACGGACCCGAAGCGAATGACGTTGGTTCCGCGCTCATAGCCTGTGTCAGTGGCGGTGATCAAGTCCCGCGCCTTGAGAACCACCCGGCCCTCAGGATTCCATGGCATGCGCCTGCCGAGCGTGCTTTCAAAAATGTCCAAGGTGCTCATCGCCACGCCATAGACGTGCTGGGCCAGGAAACGGGTGTCATCCAAAAGTTCACGTAAGCCCGTTGGCGGAGGTTCCGAGACCAGCTGCCAAGGATCTCCCTGTTGGGTCAGGGTCACCGGGGACACCGTAGTGCCGCGCCACTTCCGGATGTGGATGGCGTAGCGGTGACCCGTGGGACCACGCCTTAGGCGTTCCACCGGAATGCGAACCTGGGCTGTCAGCGGGGGCGCCCCCGAGGCGCCAATCGGCCCCTCGGCCAGAACGGTCACGGAGACCATCTGCCCGGCTTTGATGTCTCCCGGACTCTTCTTTGGAAATGCCACAGTCATCGCCATCCCGAATGCGGACCCCAAACACCGCAGCGGAAGCGCTGCTTAGCCCAGTATGGAGTCGGTGGAATCCGGTGGCAATAACTACTAGGGCGCTGGAACCTAAAGCGCTACGCGCTGAAGAGAGCGGGCGGCGTCGATGGTCGCCTGGCCCAAGACCCGGCTGCCCTGGTAAAGGACCACGGTCTGGCCCGGAGCCACACCGCGGAGCGGATCGGTCAGTGTGACAACGAGCTCGGCCCGCTGAACACCCGATTCGTCGTCGACCAATTCAACGTGTGCCACCGCTGGAACGGGGTCACCGTGGGCCCGCACTTGGGCATGGCAGTCAAAGTCGGCGCCAGTAGCAACCTCGGAGATGGGCAACCCTGCCCACGAAACCTTGATGCCCCTGATTTCGTCGATGGCCAGCAATGCTTCCGGTCCCACAACTACCTTGTTTTCCTTGGGACGGATCTCAAGGACGAAGCGTGGTTTGCCGTCAGCCGCGGGGGTTCCCAGCTTGAGGCCGCGACGCTGTCCCACCGTGAAGGCGTTGGCGCCGGGGTGTTCTCCCACCTTGGCCCCGGTCTCGTCAACGATGTCGCCGGTGGTCATGTCGATCTTTTCGGCGAGCCACCCACGGGTGTCGCCGTCGGAAATGAAGCAGATATCGTGGCTGTCGGGCTTATTGGCCACGGACAGGCCCCGACGTTCCGCTTCGGCGCGCACTTCTGCCTTGGACGGGGTCTCCGCCAGCGGGAACATGGAGTGCTTGAGCTGCTCATGGGTCAGGACGCCGAGGACGTAGCTCTGGTCCTTGGCCCAATCTGCAGCCCGGTGGAGTTCTCGGTTGCCGTCGGCATCTTCGATCACCTTGGCATAGTGCCCGGTGCATACGGCGTCGAAGCCCAGGGCTATGGCTTTCTCCAAGAGGGCTGCGAATTTGATGCGCTCGTTGCACCGCATGCAGGGGTTGGGGGTGCGGCCAGCGGCGTATTCGTCAATGAAGTCCTGGACGACGTCTTCCTTGAAGCGTTCCGAGAAGTCCCACACGTAGTAGGGGATGCCCAGGACGTCGCAAGCACGCCAAGCGTCACGGGAGTCCTCGATGGTGCAGCAGCCCCGGCTTCCGGTGCGCAGGGTGCCGGGCATCCGCGACAACGCGAGGTGGACTCCGACGACGTCGTGTCCGGCCTCTACGGCGCGGGCGGCGGCCACGGCGGAGTCCACTCCGCCGCTCATTGCTGCAAGTACTCGCATGCTGGCTTTCTGTATTTGGGGCTATGGCATCGATTCCGGCTCAGGATAGCCGGGGTGCCCATCTATTCTAGCTTGCCGTGCAAGGGCTGCGCTAAATCCCTTGACCGGTCCGGCATGCGCTTCTAAAGTCAAAGCTACTGGTTTTAGAATCGAGCTGACATGGCACACGAACGAATCGTCATCGCCGGCGGTGGGCTTGCCGGCGCCACCGCAGCCCGGACATTGCGGTCCGAAGGCTATTCGGGTCCCATCACACTGATTGGCGCCGAGAACCGGATTCCCTACATCCGTCCGCCGTTGTCCAAGGAATTCCTCTTGGAAAAGGTGGGAGACGATGCCGTAGAGGTGATGCCGGCCGGTTGGTACCAGGACAATGACGTCGAGGTCCTCCTCGCCAGCCCCGTGAGCGGGATCAACCTGGGAGACCATGAGGTCGCCCTGTCCAATGGCCGGGGCCTGGGATACTCCAAGCTGCTTCTGGCAACCGGCGCACAACCGCGGACAGTCCCGATCCCCGGCGCAGACCTGGACGGCGTGATGACGTTCCGGACCTTTGACGACAGTCTGCGGCTCAGATCCCTCCTCAGGGAAGGGGGCCGAAGCGTCGTCATGATCGGGTCAGGCTGGATCGGAATGGAACTGTCAGCGGCCGCGCGCACCTACGGCAACGAGGTCACCCTGCTAGGTCTCGAAGACATTCCCCTGAGCGCGGCAATCGGGCCCAGGCTTGGCAGGTATTTCCAACAAATCCATACCGAACATGGCGTCCACTTCCGGCTTCCCGCCAGCGCCGCAGGGATTGAAGGGAAGCACGGCAAGCCCACAGCGGTCCGGACGAATACCGGGGAAACGCTGGCAGCCGACGTCGTCATCATTGCAGTTGGCGTTCTGCCGAATACAGCACTTGCCGAAGCAGCCGGGCTCGCACTCCGCAACGGAATCCTGGTGGACGCGGGACTCCACACCAGCGCGCCCGACGTCTTCGCAGCTGGAGACGTGGCAAATGCCTTCCACCCCTTCACCGGGGAACATCACCGCAGCGAACACTGGGCCAATGCGCTCAACGGCGGGAAGGTGGCCGCAAAGTCCATGCTTGGCCAGGAAGCCGTTTTGGATGTAGTGCCCTACTTCTATACGGACCAGTTCGATCTCAGCATGGAGTACTCGGGGTTTCCGTCCCTGGCGTCCGGCGTTGAGCCTGTCATCCGCGGCTCACTGGATGACGGCAGCTTCATTGCCTTCTGGTTGCGGGAACAGCAGGTAGTTGCCGGCATGAGCGTCAACCAGCGCCGCGTGCAAAAACCCATCAAAGCGTTGATTTCGAGTCGCGTCCGCGCGGACGTCGCTCTGCTTACGGATCCCGGGGTGCCGCTGGAGGAACTCTTGCCCGGCGGGCATCGAAGCTAGTTCGGTTCGGCCGCACCCTGCCGGGCTACCGTGGCAGCCGTTTGGATGCTGGATTCGTGACCTGCCATACCGGCCTGCCGCGCCCGGGAGCAAGCCTCGGGGAGTGCCTTGAGGAGCGCGTCCACATCCGCTTCCGTGGAGCTGTGGCCCAACGTGAAGCGCTGGGCTCCGCGTGCGGTGTCCTCATCAAGGCCCATGGCCAACAAGACGTGCGAGGGCCGCGGGACTCCGGCCGTGCATGCAGAACCGGTGGATGATTCAACACCCGCGAGGTCCAGGAGGAACAGCAGCGAATCTCCTTCACACCCCGGAAAAGTGAAGTGGGCATTTCCTGGCAGGCGGCCTGCACCAGCGGCACCACGCAGCACTGCATCCGGAACAGAAGCGCGAACGCCATCGATGAGATGGTCGCGCAGTGCGCTGAGTCGCTCCCCCTCTAGCGCCAGATTCACAGTGACTGCCTCAGCAGCGGCGGCAAAAGCGGCAATCGCCGGCGTGTCCAGTGTTCCCGAGCGAACGTCGCGTTCCTGCCCACCGCCGTGCTGCACAGGCGTCAACTTCACGGACCGTCCCAGGAAGAGCGCACCAACACCTACAGGGCCACCAAGCTTGTGGCCCGACACAGACATGGCAGCGAGGCCGGAGCCGCGGAAATCCAGGGGAACAGAGCCGAAAGCCTGGACGGCATCCGAATGGACCGGGATTCCGTGGGGCTTTGCAAGCTCCACGATGTCCGCCACCGGCTGGATGGTCCCGACCTCGTTGTTGGCCCACATAACTGTCACCAGGGCCACGGATTCGGGGTCCCGCTCAATTTCCCGCTTGACGTCCCCAAGCTGCACCGTGCCGGTCCCATCGACAGGAAGCCACACAACATCCGCGCCCTCGTGCCGCTCCAGCCACTCCACGGTGTCCAGGACCGCATGATGCTCGACGGCGGAGCACAGGATCCGCTTCCGGCGGGAATCCTCGCCGTGGCGGGCCCAGAACAGGCCCTTGACTGCCAGGTTGTCTGCCTCCGTCCCACCCGAGGTGAAGATAACCTCCGAGGGGTGCGCCCCGGCAGCTGCGGCCAATGTTTCGCGGGCGTCCTCAACCGCGCGCCGGGCGCGGCGACCCGCACCATGCAGCGAGGACGGGTTGCCCGTTCGCCCCAACTCACGAGTCATGACGGCGAGCGCCTCGGCCGACAGGGGCGTGGTGGCAGCGTGGTCAAGGTATACAGGCACCTTGCCATTCTACCGACGGGGCTTAGGACACGTTCGTTTCGGCCGCGATGCGGGCGCAACAGTGGCCTGCACCGGAGTCCTGCACCACTGCGCCGGTATCGCGGCCGGAGGCCACTGCGACTCCGGCGAGAAATGATCCGTTCATTGAGCAAACCACCGCATGGTGATCCTGCGACAACCGGTGAAAAGGACAGTTAAGCAGGCGGTATCCGCCTGTGGCATCTTGTGCCGGCTCGTATCCAAGGTCGGCCAAGACTCCAAGGAAGTCACCCGGACGTCCTGCTTTGCGTCCCTTCGCGTCCGCCACGGCCATCAGCACCTCCGCAGCCGGCGTACCTTGATCCGATGAGCCCTCGATGGCCGCGGCCATGAGATCGGCAGCGAGGTCGTACTGGCGTGCCGGGACTGATGCGCCCACCTCGTCCAGCACTGGAGTGTAGAGCTTGGCAGGGCGCCCGGAACCTGGCCCGGCTTTGTCCGGTGTCTTCCTGAACTCCGGCCGCAACAAACCGTCCCGCACCAGCCTGTCCAAATGGAACGACGCCGTGCTGCGCGGAAGTGCCATGGCCCGAGCAGCTTCGTCGCGCCCCACGGCGTGGCCCGCGTTCCTGACATAGGCGTACAACGCCCTTCGGCAGGCATCGTTCAGTGACGCGATAGCCGAAAGCCGTTGGAGCCACGTGAGGCCTGACACGCTCATGGAGCAACAGTAGCTCTAAAAACAAGACACGTTGCTTTATAGCCCTGACCACACATTGCGGATCAGAGCCAGGGCTATCCCGGCGGCACCACTACGAGCCGGGCCGCCGCTTCTGCGCGTGCCGTGGACAAGGCACCATCATCCGGGCAAGCCAACGACACATACACAGAGGACGCCGGGACGCTGAACAAACGGGCCATCACAACAGCGGCCTTGCCGCCCGACGCCGCAGACGATTCCAACGCGAGGAATTCGACATTGTGAGGCGGTTTGTCCGAATCCTCTCCCCACCGCAGTGTCACCGGCTTCAGGTTGTCCACCGCAATGCCGGGGTCAAGATAGTGGAAGAGCTCCTTCGTTGACGCCGCATCGTCTCCTTGGGCGACCAACGGCCCCTGATTGACACTGACGCGGACAGCCAGCGTGCAGCCGTCATTCTTCCGGTACCGGACTTCGCCCTGGAGTCCGGAATGAACAACAGCCCATCCCGGAACCTCTTCCAACCGGGTGGAGACCGTCACGGGATCTCCCGGGGCCAACGTGTTCCCCGCAGTCAAGGGCAAATCCTTCGCCGCCACGGCGGCAGCATCGTGCCCGGGCGTGATGGTGGGCGTCGCCAGGACCGACTCCGAGGGCGACGGCTTTGGTGCCGCTGGATCCGGAATGTTCACGGTGCAGGCTGCCAGCGCGACACCAACGGTTCCCAAGGCAGCAATCCCAGCCACCCGTCGTCGAACCTTACGCGCCACCATCGCTCCTTAGTCACCATGCCAAGCCATCTGCCGCGATCGAGTCTAGCCGCCGGGCTTGCCTAGGCAAGCACGCGCAGACCCCCCGGAACAATGTCGACATCCACAGGCAGGGGGGCGACGCGCTCGCCGTCGGCATATGCCACCACGGCTTCTGCCTCCAGCCGTACCTTCCGCACACGCTTGATCTCCACGGCAGGGTGTCCGGTGTGCTTGCCGGCGAAGACCTTCGGGAAGACAGCAAGGAAGCGGAGCCGGGACAGGGGTCGGACCACAAACAGATCCAGCATGCCGTCCTCGGGCGAAGCATCAGGGGTAATCCGCATGCCGCCGCCAATGAACTGCCCGTTTGCCACCGAAATGAGCAGCGCAGGCTGGTTCCAGGTCACGTCGTCGGCAGTGACCTTGTATTCGATCCGCCGGAAGGAGCCCAGTTCCCTGAGCATGGCAAGGTTGTAGCGGCTTTTTCCACGTGGCCAGCGCCAGGAATTGGCCCTCTCATTGACCGCAGCGTCAAACCCGGCCGAGAGAACGCCGGCAAAGTAGGTTGCCCGCCCCTTCGCTGTGACGCGTCCGACGTCGATCTTCCGGCCGCCTGATGGCATCGCGGCCAGGATCCTCCGGCAGGCGGCCGAGGTGTCATGAAGGGGCAAATCCAACAGTCGGGCAACATCGTTTCCCGTTCCGCTCGGGACGATGCCAAGGGCAATGTCCGTTCCGGCGAGCGCGTTGACCCCCAGATGGACCATGCCGTCACCGCCCACCACCACCAAGGCGTCCACCCTGGTGCCGGCCAGGGTCTGGTCAACAAGCCGCCTCAGGGCGTCGTAACTGTCAGCCGTGAGTACGACGACGTCCCCGCCGGCGGCACGGAACTTGGCTGCGGCCAGGTCCCCGGCGTTGCGGGTCCGGCCAAAAGAGGCCGCAGGGTTTATTGCCAGTGCGATCGTCCCCGGCACACTGGACGGGATTTCAGTTGCCGGTGGAGTCACAGGCTGAATTATGCCAGCCGGGAACCACCAGCCCCGATGCCGACGTTCACATAGTGGCTGGATAAACTGCCAGTACCGCGTCTCATCGGAGCGCACCGACATTTAGAGAAGGGCCCGTGCTTGGCCGAGGGCAGCAATTCGCACTATCAGGTTCTCCGTGTTTCCGTCACAGCCACGGACAAGGAGATCAAAGTGGCCTACCGGAAGGCTGCCCGGAAGGCACACCCCGATCACGGTGGAGAAGCGGAGACTTTCAGGCGCGTGACGCTCGCCTACGAAACCCTGATCGATCCGCAGCGCAGGGCTGAGTACGACCGGAGGTACGCCAGCGGCGCCTCAGGCCCCAGCCAGCCAAGGCCCGGCGACTACACGGGCACCGCTGCTCCGGGCCCCTTTGCCACAAGCAACGTCAGGCGGCCCCAGGCCCAGCGCAACACTGCCGGTGCTCCCGCGGTCTATGTTCCCCCTTTTGACGATCCCAACGAGGTTCCGCTCATTTCTGCGGCGGAAGCAGCCCAACAAGTCCACGGACTCCCCCGCAAACGAGGAATCTTTGGCGCCGAAGCGCGTATCCAGAGGGAGATGCGCACGGTCCAGCTCATCAGCCGCCAGGTACTGCCTGCCATTCCCGCCGCGAGGCTCATCAACGGCCTGCGCTCACCGTCGGACAATAACCACATCGACCACGCAGTCCTCTCCGGCTACCGGCTGGCGTTGGTCGGATCCATGTTGCTGCCCAAAGGCGCCTATGCCTGGGACGGCAATTCCCTGCGCCACGGCGGCCGTTCCGTGGCTCCCCCGCAACTTGCCCACATTGTCCGCCATATGCAGGACATCTTCCCCGAACTCAACGTCACGGGCTGGGTGGTCCTTCACAGTCCCGACGGCAACCTCCATGAACCGGTCATCGACCAGTACGGCAAGGGCCAATCCAGCCACAATGCCGTGGAGGTAGTCAATGGCGCCGGGCTCGTCAGGGGGCTCAAGCAGTTCCTCAGCTCGGGGCCGGCTCCGAATACTGTGGTGGTGCCGGTCCTGGCCCGGCTGCTTCGCGGGATGCACTAGGCCACCGGAACCTCCGAACACCGGGATGCGGCTGCTCCGGACAGCCTGACTAAGATGGGACGGTGTTCCGCATCCTCTTCCACACCCCAGAAATCCCGGGCAATACGGGCAACGCCATCCGCTTGGCCGCCATCACGGGAGCTGAGCTCCACTTGGTGGAGCCCCTTGGCTTCGACTTTTCCGATGCCAAGCTGCGACGTGCCGGCCTTGACTACCACGATCTTGCAGTAGTCACAGTTCATAAGGATATCGACGCCGCCTGGGCAGCACTGAAGCCCGAGCGCGTCTTCGCCTACACTTCCGACGGCGAGACGTCCTATACCGATATCAGCTATCGCGAAGGCGACGTCCTGATGTTTGGGCCGGAGTCGGTTGGCCTGCCGGACTGGCTGAAGCAGGACCCCCACGTCACCGCACGCCTTCGCCTTCCCATGAAGCCGTCGCTCCGCTCACTCAATCTGGCCAATGCTGCCTCTATCGCCGTGTTCGAAGCCTGGCGGCAGAACGGATTTGCCGGCGCCAAGGTCTAGCCCATCCAACGCCGCCACAGCACCGAATACCTTATGCAGGGACAAGTCCTGCCTTGGACATTCGTTGAGGAGCCTACGTGAGCGCGCTGCAGACCAGGGTGATGACGGTAAAGCACCGCACTGCCGCGTCCGCAACACAACATGGACGTGCTGCCACATTCAAACGGGACGACATATGCTGGACGGTGATGGACATCCCCAACAACCCCGGCCCCCCGGTCTTTGAGGCTACTGGCACTGCAGCAGATTTGAATGCGCAGTTGACTGGTTTGCTCGAGCTCGTGGCCACCGGCGACCAGCAGGCTTTTGCCGAGTTCTACCGCCTGACCTCCAGACGGGTCTTCGGTATGGCCAGGCGCGTCCTGATAGACCCTGACTTGAGCGAGGACGCCACCCAGGAGGTTTTCATCCAGGTGTGGCAAGGAGCGGCGAAGTTTGATCGCGCGGCCGGAACCCCACTGGCCTGGCTCATGACCATTGCGCATCGACGGGCCATCGACCGTGTTCGCACTGTCCAGGCCGCAACGGACCGTGAAGCCAAATACGGTGCAGCGAGCCTGGACCCGGACCGCGACCTGGTCGTCGAAGAGGCTGACACGAACCTGGAAGCCGAAGCCGTCAGCCGATGCCTCGGCACGCTCACGGACACCCAGCGCGAGTCCGTCCGCCTCGCATACTACGGCGGTTTGACGTATCGGGAGGTCGCCGAGCAACTCGGCGCTGCCGTCCCGACCATCAAGTCCCGCATCCGGGATGGACTGCTGCGCCTGAAGACCTGCCTGGGGGTGGGTTGATATGAGTGAGAACACCAGTGGAGGCTTTATCCGCAGAATGTTTGCCAACGACATCGCTACCGACCTCGCCGAGGGCCGCGTCCTTGAACTGGCTGAAATCTATGCTTTGAACGCTGTCAGTGACGAAGAACGGGCCTTGATAGACGACTACATCAAGGATGCTCCAGAAGGTCCGGAGTTCCACGAACGGGTTCGTGAAGCCCGGGAGACTCTGGCGGTCAGCTTCGCACCGGAGGAAGCGCCCCCTGCAGGCCTGTTCGACAACATCATGGAGCGTATTGCCAACGATCCCTCCGTGAAGCCCGCCGCAGAGCCGGTAAGTCCCGGACCTGAAATCCCTGCCGTCGATGAACTTGCCGCAGCGAGAATGAAGCGCGAGGAGCGCAGCCGGACTGGTGGCGCGCGCCGATGGATCGTTGGGGCAGCCGCTGCAGCCGTCATTGCTCTCGGCGGCATCGGAGTCGGCACCTACGTCTCGGCGCAGAATGACCCAGTCAACCAGGTGCTGCAAGCACAGGATGTCCAGAAGAAGTCCGCGCCGGTTCCCGGCGGCGGTACAGCCACCATCTCCGCGTCATCGGCCAAAGACTCGTTCGTGGTCCTGATGGATGGAGTTGCCCCGGCGCCGGAAGGCAAGGTCTACCAATTGTGGACCCTTCCCAAGGACGGGTCGGCCCCCGTACCCCAGGGCACCATGGACGCCCAGACGCTCTCCAAGCCCGCCGTTGTGAAGGGCCTGGCATCGGCATCGTCCGTAGCCATCACGGTGGAACCCACAGGCGGATCGAGCGCCCCCACCACTGAGCCGGTCCTGGTGGTCGCGCTCAGCGCCTGACGCTCGGGAAGTTAATGCACGACGGCGGCCGGCCCACCATGGGGCCCGCCGCCCTCGTGCGTGTCGGTACCTTCAGCAGCTATAAGACGAGCGATAGAAGCATCACGAACCCGAAACCCACCACGGAGATCAGGGTTTCCATGACCGACCAGGTCTTGAATGTCTGCCCAACGGTGAGCCCGAAGAGTTCTTTGACCAACCAGAATCCGGCGTCGTTCACGTGGGACAGGAACAGCGAGCCTGCGCCAATTGCCAAGGCCAGCAAGGCAGCGTGCGTCGGGCTCAAGCTGCTCGCCAGTGGCGCCACAATTCCCGCGGCCGTTACCGTGGCAACCGTAGCTGAGCCAGTGGCAAGGCGGAGAGCCACAGCCACGATGAAGCCGAGCACCAGGACCGACATGTTGGCACCTTCGGCCCATTTCTTGACGGCATCCCCTACCCCGGCGCCGATCAGCGTCTGCTTGAAACCGCCACCCGCTCCCACAATGAGGAGGATCGCGGCGATCGGCCCAAGGCTTTCACCCACCTTCGAGGTGATCTTGCTGCCGGTGAAGCCCACGGCGTAACCGAAGGTCACGATTGCAAGGAGCACAGCCAGCGTCATGGCCACCAAAGGCTGGCCCACGAAGTCGAAGAAGATCCGGATGGCTGGTGCCGTTTCGGGGTTTGGCCAGATGATGCCGCCCAGCGCCTTGAGCAGCATCAGGACCACGGGGAAGATGATGGTCAACAGAGTGACCAGGAACGAGGGCTGGCGCTTGACTTCGCTCATGTCTGCCGCGTGCTGGGTGTCGATGCCTCCGGCCACGGCGGGCGCGTCGACAGGGACCCACCGGGCCGCCAACCGCGAAAAGAGCGGACCACAGATGATGACCGTGGGAACCGCCACGAGGATGCCCAGACCGAGGGTTGTTCCCAGTTCGGCTTTGACTGCGCTGATCGCAATGAGTGGTCCCGGATGCGGCGGCACGAGCCCGTGAAGCACAGATAGGCCAGCCAACGCCGGAATGGCGATGCGCATCAGCTTCATCTTGGACCGCTGCGTCACCAGGACAATCACCGGAAGCAGCAGGACGAGCCCGATTTCGAAGAACATGGGCAGCCCGATGATGACCGCCACGAGCGTGATCATCCAGACCAACTTGTTGCCGCTGGCTTTTGCCAGCAAAGTGTCCACTACCCGGTTGGCGCCACCGGAATCGGCCAGCAACTTCCCGAGCATGGCTCCCAGGGCAATGAGCAGCCCGACTTCCTTGAGGACACCACCAACCCCGTCTTCGAAGTTGGTGATGACCTTGCCCAGTTCCACGCCGGAGGCCAGGCCAACGAAGGCCGAGCCCAGCACCAGCGCAAGGAACGGATGAAGCTTGAGCTTGGCAATCAACACGACAATCAGGGCAATGCCCAGCGCGGCCACCACAAGAAGTTGGGTGTCGTGCCCGGTCCATTCCTGTACTTGCGTCGCGGTTTCCAGGACCCTCACGAGGCTGTCGCTTCGGGGCCGGCGCCTGCGGGCCGGAGACCGAGCCGTTCAATGACTTCGTCGGCTTCTTCTGCCGGCGAAGCCGAAACGCACAGCGAGATGTGGTTCTCGTCTTCCGTGGGCTCCTCCAAGGCGTCGAACTGCGATTCCAGGAGTGATGGCGGCATGAAGTGGCCGTGCCTGGATGCCAGACGATCGGAGATCTTGTCCTTGCTCCCCTGCAGGAAGACGAACACCACTCCCTCGCCGCGAAGCACGTCGCGGTACTTCTTTTTCAGAGCCGAGCACGTAATGATCGCCGGGGTTCCTGCATCCGCCCGCTCGCGGATCCAGTCCGAAATAATGCCCAGCCAGGGCCAGCGGTCCTCATCGCTGAGGGCCAGCCCCGACTGCATCTTGGCTACATTCGCCTCCGGGTGCAGGTCGTCGCCTTCGGCGAGATCCCACCCCAGCTTGCCGGCAAGAACACCGGCTACAGTCGATTTGCCGGAACCGGAGACTCCCATAATCACCAGTACGGGTTGTTGCGCAGTCTTCGCCATCAAAGTCTGCCTTCCTCGAATAAATATGATTTAACCGAGATCAAGCATATGACACGGGTTACACCACGGCAACGTCAGAAACCTGCGATGGTGCTTGAACCGTTGACGGACACCACGTGGAAGGCCTCAGCACTGGTACCCGCAGTCAGGCCGGCCCGCTCGCCGTTCGCCAACAGCATGCTCCTGACAACGCACTCCATGCCTTCAATATCGGGATGCTGGCTTGCATGGACACGGATGGCCTCGAGCTTGGCCTCGACGTGTCCTGAGACATCCACAAAGTGGTTCTCCCTGGCTTCGGGGCTGGAGATAAACCACAACCACGGCAGCTTGTAGGCACCCAGACCGGCCTCGGCCAGTTCTGGATAGGCAAAGGGATTCTCCACCGCCGGATAAACCGCCCGGGTTACGGCTTCCCCGGCCGCCAGGTGGTCCGGGTGGCTCTTTTGAAGTCGGTCCCAGTTCCGTTCCGGGTGCATGGTCAGCACGATGTCCGGCCGGATTTCGCGGATCAGCTTCACAACCTGCTTGATGACGCCATGTGTCGGTTCAAGGTAGCCATCGAGCTCGTGGAGGTAACGGATGTCGGTGACACCTACCAGGGCGGCCGCCCGCCTTTGCTCCTCTGAGCGGAGTTCAGTGATCCGATCCCTGTCGGCCGGATCGAAACCGCCGGCGTCACCGTCGGTCATGATGCAGTAGCTGACCTCGACGCCGGCCGCAGTCCACGCTGCAATGGTGCCAGCAGCGCCGAAGTCGATGTCGTCAGGGTGGGCAGTAAAACAAAGCACCCGCTCGACGCGCTCCGTGGAGGCGTCGAACGGGCTCTTTGCTGACATAGCGCCAGTAGGCAAAGGGATCAGCCTTTCCGCTTCTTGATCTCGGCCGTGGCCTGTGGGAGAACCTTGAACAGGTCACCGATGATGCCGTAGTCGGCAATCTCGAACACCGGCGATTCTGCATCCTTGTTGATGGCCACAATGACTTTGGAGGTCTGCATTCCGGCCTTCTGCTGGATTGCGCCTGAGATGCCGGCCGAGATGTACAACTGGGGCGAAACCGTGACACCGGTTTGGCCCACCTGGGCGTCGTGACCGATCCAGCCTGCGTCGGTGGCGGCACGGGAGGCGCCCACCGCAGCGCCCAAGGCATCTGCGAGCTCTTCAACCGGAGCGAAGTCGCCGTCAACGCCGCGGCCGCCGGCTACGACTATCCTCGCTTCGCTGAGGTCCGGGCGGCCGCTGACCGGCTTCTCGGTCCGGGCAGCGATGCGGGCAGAGTTGGCGATCGCGCCCGCCGGTACTTCAATCGTTGCAGTGGCCGGGGCAGCCGCGGCACCAACCGGCGAAGGCTCTACGTTGTTCGCCTTGACCGAAAGAACTGTGACCGGAGTAGTTGCCTTCGCCGTGGTGTTGTACGAGCCGGCAAGAACAGACTTGTGCGCGGTGCCATCGGCTTCAACGCCCACGACGTCAGTGATCACGCCGGCGTTGAGCTTGATACCGAGCCTGCCCGCGATTTCCTTGCCCTCCGGAGAGTTGTCCAGGAGGACTGCCGTGGCTCCCGAGGAGGCCACTGCAGCGGCGAGGTAGGCAGCCTTCGGGCCAACCAGGTAGTTGTCGAGGTCCTCCTCCGACGGCAGGTAGACCGTAGTGGCGCCGTAGGCACCCAAGGTGGCTGCGACGTCGTCGTTCAGCTCACCGGTGAACGCGACGGCGGTCTCCCCCAGCGAGCGGGCGATGGTCAGGAGTTCCAGGCTGCTCTTCTTGAGAGCCGCTCCGGGGTTGTCAATGAAAACAAGTGCATTTGCCATGGTTGGAATCCCCTTTAGAGCAGCTTCTGGGCGGCGAGGAAGTCGACCAGCTTGATGCCGGCGTCGCCGTCGTCGGTGATGATGGTGCCTGCCGTCCGTGGCGGACGCGCCTCTGCGGATTCCACCACTGTCCAAGAACCGGCGAGACCCACCTGCGAGGCATCCACGCCAATGTCCGAGAGCGACAGGGACGCGATCTTCTTCTTCTTGGCGGCCAGGATGCCCTTGAAATTGGGGTAGCGCGGCTCGTTGATCTGGTCGGTGACCGAAACCACGGCAGGGAGCTGCGCTTCCACCGTTTCAGAGAAGGCGCCGGCGTCACGGCGGGCGGTGACCTGATTGCCCGCAACCTCAAGGCTGGACGCGAACGTCACCTGCGGATAGGACAAGCGTTCGGCCAACTGGGCCGGGATCAGCGACGTCTCACCGTCGGTGGACGCCATGCCTGTGAGGACCAGGTCCACCGGGCGGCCATCAGCCGAGATGTGGCGGATAGCGGCGGCGAGGGCCAGCGAGGTGGCAGCTGCATCAGAACCGGCCAAAGCGTCATCGCTGAGGTGAACGCCCGAATAAGCGCCGATCTGCAATGACTTCTTCACCGCGTTGACGGCACCGGAGGGACCCATGCTCAAGGCAATGACCTCGTTGCCGGCCTTCGGGCCGCCGCGTTCCTCGGCCAGCTGCAGCGCTGCCTCAAGGGCGTACTCGTCCAGCTCGGACAAGATGCTCTCATCACGGTCGGTGGTGTTTCCGGGTCCGGTAATGTGCCGGTCGAACTGCGCGTCCGGGACGTGCTTGACCAGAACGACAATCTTCAATGTCTCTTCCACTGTCTTCGAAGCAGCCTTCCATGCTTGTGGACGGCCAACCGCAGCAGCGTGGCCGTGAATTGCCCAGCGCGTGGGCTCGTCCTAGCTAAGCATATTGCCCGCAGAAAGCCACTCCCAGCGTTAACCCCTGTTTCAGCTGCCCGCGTGACTTTCGTTGGGCTGATGCTGTGCCGGGTACGGCAAAACGGCGGGCGACACCCAAAGGTGTCGGCCCGCCGTCGTGCGCTGTTCCCGCTGCCTACTGCTGGGCGGCGTCGAGGGTTACCTCAACCTCCTGGGCCTGGCCGCCGCGTTCAATGGTGACCTTGACCTTGGCACCGGCCGGCTGTTCCCGTACCGCAGCCGTCAGCTGGTTCGGGTCGCTCACCGTGTAGTCGCCGAACTTGGTGACAACGTCGCCTACCTTGAGTCCTGCTTTGGCTGCCGCCGAACCGGTGGTCACTGAGGCAACTTCGGCGCCGACAGAGAAGCCGGAATCACTCCCTGTGGACGACTTCGAACGGACCGACACACCGAACTGGCCGTGGCTGGCTTTGCCGGTGTCGATGATTTCCTGTGCCACGCGCTTGGCATGGTTGATCGGGACACTGAAGCCAACACCGATGTTGCCACTGGACGACTCGGACGTTCCGCTGCCGGCAGACGCGATGGCGACGTTGACGCCGATGACCTCACCCTTGCTGTTCACCAACGCACCACCGGAGTTACCGGGGTTGATGGCGGCGTCTGTCTGGATGACGTTGATGGCAATGGAGCCTTCGTTGGCTGTTGACTGGCTCTGGCCACCGTTTGGAGGCGCGAACTGGAAGCCTTCGTCGCCGCCCTGGCTCTCGTCGGGTGTGCCTTCCGGCACGGCAGACGAGGCAACGCTGATGGTGCGGTTGAGCGTGGAGACGATACCGTCCGTCACCGTACCCGTCAGGCCCAGAGGCGAACCGATGGCGACGGCGGTGTCCCCCACATTGATCTTGGAGGAGTCACCGAGCGTTGCCGGAACCAACCCGGACGCGTCGCTGACTTTGATCACCGCGAGGTCCGAGAGTGGGTCCGTGCCTACAACTGTGGCCTTGAGGACCTTGCCGTCGCTTGTACGTACCTCGATGGCGGCATTGGCCGTGGCACCGTCCAGGGTCACGACATGCGTGTTGGTGAGAATATGGCCCTGGTCATCGAGGATGATGCCTGAACCGGTTCCGCCCTCGTTGCCGCTGGTTGCCTTGATCGTTACAACACTCGGCGATGCCTTGGCAGCTGCCGCAGTGATCACGTTGACGTCATCCTTGTTGTTGACGATGACCGTGCTGGACTGTCCGCTCGTCGACGCTGCCGGAGCCGGCTGGTCCCAGAGCACGTTGCTTCCGGCCACTACACCGCCACCGATGAGGCCCGCCGCGAGCATGCTGGCTACGAGGGTTCCGACGCCGAACGCGGGCTTGCGCTTGGTGGCGACCGTTGAGTTACCGGGTGCGTGCTGCATTCCAGGGCCGTGCTGTCCCTGGGGGTTTGCGCCCGTGCCGTAGAACGGCTGGTGCTGGGGGTAGTTCGGGCGGTTCGCCGGATCCTGGTGCTGCGGAGCGCCGTAGTACTGCGGCTGCTGCTGGGTGGCATTGGGCTGGCCGGACGGTTGGGCGGGTGCTGCGTGGTGCCCTGGGTGCTGTGCTGTGTATTGCTGGGGTGCCTGCTGGGCAGGGGCTGCGTGCTGACTGGCATGCTGTGTCGGCGCGTTCTCCTGATCCCGCCGGCCAGCCGGGCTTGCAGGCGGCTGGAACGCTGGCAGTGGCGTGGTGGGCTGTGCACCGTTTCCGGCACCTGCCTCCTGCCCTGAAGGCTCGTGCCCTGAAGTCCAGGCAGGCTGCTGCTGGGTGGCGGTGGCATCGGTGTTGTCGCTGGTGGTGTCCCGCGGCTCGGATGGCTCGCGGTCCTCCGGTGCGGTGCCCTGCGCTGGGTTCTCCGTCATGGGTCTTCCTTTCGTCCTCGTCTTCAACAACTATGGACCCAATAACTGGAACAAAAGCGGACGTTCGCTGGGAGCTTCCTGAAAGGCTCAGTAAGACCCTTTCAGCCCCTCCGCAATTGCCCTTAACGCCTGGACAATCCTGCTCTCTCCTATATTTCGCTGGTGGCATATTCACCCCTGTGGACGGGTTAGGGGGTGCACCATAGAATCAAGAGGAATTGCCACAGCGACCTGCGGCTTTACACCATGCGTGGGGGCGCTGAGCATTCTGTGACGATTGGTACGCCTTGTTCCAGTCGCAGACGTGCTGAAGGGTTGCACATGCGGTCAATATTTAAACGCGTACTCGCCGGAATTGGCGTGGCTGGACTGTTGGCCTTCCCGGCCACAGCGGCTTGGGCTGTCGATCCGGTGACCATTCCGTCCGGGCAGAACATCGTGGACGACGCCAACGTCCTGGGCAGCCGAAAAGGCGAGGTCCAGGAAGCCATCCAAAAGACTCTCAAGGACCACAAGTACAACCTGTACGTTGTCACCGTGGATTCCTTCACCAACCCCTCGGACCCCAAGGAGTGGACCAAGGCCGTTGCCGATAAGAAGCTCATGGGCAAGCCGGACGCCATTCTGGCAATTTCCACGGCTGGCCAGTACAACTTTGCCCTGAACTCGGGCAGCTCCATCTACTCCAAGCAGTCGGCAATCGCTCAGAACGCCGTTGTTGCCAATCTGGCAGGCGGCAAGAAGGACTACGCCCAAGCAGCCATAGATACGGCTGCTGCCATCGGCGATGCCGCAGGCGGTGGAAGCGGGACAGTGCCCAGCGGCAACGCCGGTGTTGGCGTCCTCGTTGGAGTCGGTGTAGTAGCCGCCGGTGGCGCAGGGACGTACCTGTACTTGCGCAATCGCCGCAAGAAGGGCAGCAGCCAGGCCACCAGCGCTAGCTATGGACCGCAAGGTGAGCAGCTGGACCCTCTCGCTGGGCTGAGCATCCCGGAGCTACGTCAGAAGAGCGGCTCACTGCTGATCGAGGCCGACGACGCCATCAAGTCCAGCGAACAGGAACTCGGCTTCGCACAGGCCCAGTATGGTGATTCCGCGATCGGCAACTTCACCAAAGCCCTTGAAGAAGCAAAGGGCCACATGACGGAGTCCTTCAAGTTGCAGCAGCAGCTTGATGACCACATCCCGGACACCGAAGAACAACAGCGGAGCTGGCTCGGCGAAATCATCCGCAGGTCAGAGGCAGCACTTGCTTCGCTGCGAGACCAGAAGGCCGACTTTGACTCGTTGCGTGAGCTTGAAAAGAACGCCCCGCAGGCCTTGGCGGCAGTGTCCGCCGGAGCCAGGGACGCGGATTCCAAGATCGCCAACTCAGAACAGTCGCTGGATGGCTTGCGCGCCAAGTACGCCGACTCTGCCTTGACGCAGGTCTCCGATAACATCCTGCAGGCAAAAGAGCGCCTCGCATTCGTGCAGAACGCCGTCACCGCAGCCCAGGAGAAGTTGGCGGCCGGCGAGAACAGCCTGGCCGCAGTGGCCGTTCGTGCCGCCGAGGAAAGCCTGCACCAAACCAACGTATTGATCGATGCCATCTCCAAGACGGCCGGCAGCCTGGATGAGGCACGTGCCTCCCTGGAAGGCGCAGTTGCGGAGACCAGCCAGGACCTCGCCCAGGCCAGGGCCATGATCCAATCGGGTGAGCACCCCGAACTTGCTGGCCCCGTAGCCGGTGTGGAAGCCGCCTTGGCACAGGTGAAAACCGAGATCCAGGGCGGAAAGATTGATCCCATCGCTACGCTCAGCCGGGTGGAATCAGCCCATCAAGCCCTGGACCAGTCACTGTCCGGTATTCGCGACCAGCAGGAGCAGGCCCGCCGGGCGCAAGCATCACTGCAGCAGACCATCATGGCTGCCCAGGCCCAGATCAGCGCCACCTCGGACTACATCACTGCCCGACGCGGCGGCGTAGGTACGGAAGCCCGGACCAGGTTGGCCGAGGCTCAGCGCAATCTGGATTACGCGCTGTCCATCTCACGCAATGATCCTGTGACGGCACTGACCTACGCCCAGCAGGCGCACTCACTTGCTGCCCAGGCGGCCCAACTTGCACAGTCCGACGTCGACCAGTTCGGCTACGCAGACCAGGGCCAAGGCTACGGACGCGGTGGCATGTTCGGCGGTGGCGGCGGAGGCGGCGGCCTTGGCGGCGCCATCCTCGGCGGTATCCTCATCAATTCCATCCTGAACGGCGGCGGAGGCGGCTGGGGCGGCAACAACGACGGCGGAGGCGGCGGTGGCTTCTTCGGTGGCGATTCCGGTGGCGGCGGAGACTGGGGCGGCGGCGGAGGCGACTTCGGCGGCGGAGACTCCGGCAGTTTCTAGCCCGACAGACTAGGTGGGGTCCATGCCCCGCATAGAAGCGGTACAACAACTGATCACTGACTTCAGTGGCACCACTGAGCAGGACGAAAGGCAACACCATGGTTAAGCAGTCCATTTTCGGTCGGATCTCGCAGCTCGCCAAGGCAAACATCAATGCCTTGCTGGACCAGGCTGAGGACCCGCAGAAGATGCTGGACCAGATGGTCCGCGACTACACGAACAACATTGCCGAGGCCGAGTCAGCCGTGGCCCAGACCATCGGCAATCTTCGGATGTTGCAGGCGGACTACAACGAGGACATCAAGAACGCCCAGGACTGGGGCAACAAGGCCCTCGCCGCATCCCGCAAGGCCGACGAGTACCGCTCCGCCGGCGATTCCGTCGATGCCCAGAAGTTCGACAACCTTGCCAAGGTGGCCATCCAGCGCCAGATGACTGCGGAGTCAGAGGCAAAGTCGGCTGAGCCGAGCATTGCGTCCCAGACAGAGGTCGTCGACAAGCTCAAGACCGGGCTTGACCAGATGAAGAACAAGCTCAACCAGCTGACCGCCAAGCGCAACGAGCTCGTTGCCCGCTCCAAGACCGCAGCGGCCCAGTCCCAGGTACACGACGCCCTCAAGAGCATCGACATCATGGATCCCACCAGCGAGGTTGGCCGCTTCGAAGAGAAGATCCGCCGCGAAGAAGCCAAGGTCCTGGGCCAGCAGGAGCTTGCCAGCTCCAGCCTCGACGCCCAGTTCAACCAGCTCGAGGACCTCGGTGAGCAGACGGAGATTGAAGCCCGCCTTGCAGCCCTGAAGTCCGGTGGTTCCAAGCCGGCCATCGGCGCCGGAGCTCCTGCTTCAACCGGCGCTACCGTCGACGAAGCCGACTTCGACAAGCTCTAGTAACCATCAGGCGGAGCGCCTGTGACGTACAACTGAACCAAGGCAATGGGCCGGATCCTGCAAGGATCCGGCCCATTGTTGTCTGATGTCTATTTACCCCGCAGGTGATTGCACAACTGAATCCTGCCCGGGACTGACATCCGTTGCCACTTCAGCGCGGATCTCGAAACCCCTGGGATGGAAGTACGTCACCGTACATTCCAGGACCTCCCCGTGAGGGCCCAGCGTCGTCCGCTCCAGTCGCGGCACCATGGCAAAGCCACGGACGTTGAGAGCGTCTGCAAGGTGTTCCGGGGGCTCATGCATCGTGACGGTGATTTCCGCCCGCTGGAGCGGCTTCAGCGTCCTGTCCTGGATGACCTGGTAAATGGAGTTCCGCTCGGCATCCGCCAGGCTGATATGGCGTCCGATCTGCGACGGGATGAAGATCTCTGCAATGGCATAAGGCCAGCCGGCGCTTGAGTACGAACGGCGGATCACCAGGACGAGGTTGTCATCAGAGACCAGCTTGGCCGGTACTGACTTGTCTTTTTCCATCCATTTGTATTCGATGAGGCCCTTGACGGTCTTCATGCCTGCCGCCGTGAACGTCTCCATGAATGGCGCCAGACGGTTCAGCATCTTGACGGGACGCTGGGCCATCACGAATGTCCCCTTGCCCTGCCTGCGGACCAGCAAACCCTTCACCACGAGCGTTTCGATGGCTTTGCGGACGGTAGTACGACTAATGCCGTACTCGTCCATCAAGGACTCTTCGGTCGGTATCCGTGACCCGGGCTCCAAACGGCTGACCTGGTCCGTGAGAACTTCAGCCACCTGCTGATAGACCGCGACAGGGCTGTCCCTCTGAAGGACTTCACGATTGAGGCCGGGGTTGAAGTCTTCGTTGACCATAGCGCCATCCCATCCGTTGTCTAGCCTCAGCAAATCCGGATCCGATGCTAGCACCGGCATTCCGGCTCCCTGCTCAACAGCCAACTGCCTGCTCACCAAAGGAGGACGGCGTTAAACAAGAGATCCGGATCAGTATTTACTGATCCGGACCTCTTCTCCAGTTGCGGGGACAGGATTTGAACCTGTGACCTCTGGGTTATGAGCCCAGCGAGCTACCGAACTGCTCCACCCCGCGTCGCAAGAACAACATTACCGCCCGGTGAATGGGAGACCAAATCCTGGCTACGTGATGTACATCTCCCCCATCGCGAAAGGGCCCGTGCCCGCTCCCGAAGGAAGCGGGCACAGGCCCTCTGCAGTCACTGTCGCCGCTTAGCTGCTCGGCGAAGCCGACGGTGTGGCGCTGGGAGTAGCCTCCGGCGTCGCCGTCGGAGTCGTCGTGGCGCCCAGACGTGTTTCCGCGTCCAGAGCCTTCTTCAAGGCGTCTGAAAGCTTGGTCTGCTGGGCCCCGTAGGCGGCAAAGTCACCCTTGGCCAGGGCAGCCTGGCCATCCTGGATCGCCTTGTTGGCCTCGTCCAATGCTGCCTTGAGGTCAGCCTTGGCATCGGTCGGGCCAGTGGGCGGCGTGGTGGTGCCAGGAGGTGCAGTGGGCGTCTGGCCGTTGTTGTCCGCGTCGCCGGCCGTAGCACCGGAGTTGCCACCGAACAGTTGATCGAGTGCCTCGTCCAGGGTCGGGGCAAAGCCGATCTTGTCACCGAAGGCCACCAGCACGCGCTGCAACGTCGGGTAGGACGTCTCACCGGTGGACTTCAAGTAGACGGGCTGCACGTAGAGAAGGCCGCCACCTACAGGAAGGGTCAACAGGTTGCCGTTCAAGACGTCCGACGCTCCCTGTCGCAGGAGGTTCAATGCCTGGGACACGGTTGGATCAGAGTTGAACTTGTTCTGCGCTTGTCCAGGACCTGGAACCTGCGTATCGGTGGGAAGCTCCAGGAGCCGCAGCTTTCCGTAGCTCTCCCCCTTGACGCCCTTCACGTTGCCGGCATCAGAGTCAGCAGCGAGGAAGCCGTAGAGGATATTCCTCGCGCTGCCGTTTACCGTCTGCGGGATGAAGGACGACGTCAGCTGGAAGGCCGGCTTTTCCTGGTCAGGCATTTGCAGGGACATGTAGAACGGCGGCTGCTTCACGGCCTCCGATACGGTGGGATCGTTCGGAACGCTCCAAGCATCGTTGTTCTGGTAGAAGCTGTCCGGGTCCGTCACATGGTAGCGGCCGAGCAGTTCACGCTGGACCTTGAAGAGGTCCTCCGGGTACCGGACGTGGCTCATGAGATCCCCGGACATCTCCGAGTAAGGCTTGATGACGGTCGGGAAGACCTTCTGCCAAGCCTTCAGGATGGGGTCCTGATCGTCCCAGGCGTAGAGGTTCACGGAGCCGTCGTAGGCATCCACTGTGGCCTTGACGGAGTTCCGGATGTAGTTGACTGAGCTGTTCGGAAGGGCAACAGTCCGGCCGGCACTTGTCTGCGAGTCAGCAGTCGCGTTCTGCAACTGCTGCGGCTGCGAGTACGGGAAATACTGGCTGGTGGTGTAGCCGTCAACGATCCACTTCACGCGGCCGTCAACGACAGCCGGATAGGCGTTACCGTCAACAGTCAGGTACGGAGCCAGCTTCTCGACGCGTTCGCGGGGGTTGCGTTCATACAGAATCTGGGACTCAGCATTGACGCCATCGGACAGCAAAAGGTCCGAAGACTGGAACTTAATGGAGTACAAAATCCGGTTGAGCCAGTTTCCAACGTTGGGTCCACCGTTGCCACTGAATGTGTACTGGGTCTCTCCACCGCCTTCCCTGCCTGCTGGCCGGTCCTGCTCACGGTTCGGAGCCCCGTCCGGTGCACCCACGATGGAGTACTCGGGCGAGTTCTCACCGAAGTAGATGCGGGGCTCATACGTGGTGTCGTTGCCGAGGACACCATTGGACGGGATGCCCGACTGCAGGAACTCCGGCTTGCCGTCGGCCGTAAACTTGTTGCCCTTGGCTGCGACCACACCATAACCGTGGGTGTACACAATGTGGCGGTTAACCCATGTCTGCTGGTTGGCGCTCAGGCCATCCGGGTTGAGCTCGCGGACAGCAATCACCGTGTCCTGGACCTTGCCATCAACCATGTAACGGTCAACATTCAGGGTCTGCGGGAACTGGTAATACGGGCGGTATTGCTCCAACTGGGCGAACGCGGAAGAAATCAGGTTCGGGTCCAGAAGGCGAATGTTTGCAGTGGTCTGGGCATCTGCAGCGAGTGCACCGGTTGTGGCAGTGGTGGTGGCATTGTAGGCCGATACATCAATCTGGTCCAGGCCATAGGCGGCCCGTGTCATCTTGATGTTGCGGTCTATAAACTCCTTTTCCAAGGTGTTTTCCGAGGGGCGTACCTGGAATTGCTGGATAACCCACGGATAGACGCCACCGGCCAGGATGGCCGTGATGACAAGCATTGCAGTACCGATGACCGGCAGGCGCCAGCGCCCGATGATCGCGGCAATGATGAACAGGATGGCAACGAGGCCGGCAGCAACGGCGAGGATTGCCTTGGTGGGCACCACGGCATTGACGTCTGTGTACAGGGCACCGGCCCAGCGGCCGGAGTTGCTCTGCACCGTGGTGTACCTGTCGAGCCAGAAATTAATACCGAGCAGGATCAGGAAAAGCGCACCTGTCACTGCGATATGGATCTGGGCAGCACGGCTGGTGAAGATGCCGCGTTCCATCAGGCGGATGCTGCCGTAAAGGTAGTGGGTCAGGATGCCCGCGATACCGGCCACAACGGCGATGCTGATGAGGAACCCGGTGACGAAGCCGAGGAACGGCAGCGACATCAGGTAGAAGCTGATGTCGAGGTTGAACAGCGGGTCCGTCTGACCGAAGGGCTCCTGGTTGAAGAACAACAAGGCTTTCTGCCACTGGCTGGCTGCGGCACTGCCGGCAAATAGACCGAACAGGATGGGCAGGCCGATCATGACGACCCTGCGAACAGGCTCAAGCTGGGCCTGGTAGCGATTCAGGTTGTCCCGTGACTCGGCATCCGGAGCATAGACGGGGCGGGAACGGTACGCGATCCTGATGGCAAAGAAAACAGCAGCGAACATCATGGCGAAACCGATCAGGAACGTGATGATCCTGGCCAGGTTTTCGCGTATATAGACTTCGAAGAAACCAAGCTGCTGGTACCAGAGGACGTCAGTCCACACATTGGCGAAGAAAATGAACCCGACGACGGCCACAGCCACGACAATTAGCGTCGGAGTAAGGGCACCTCGTCTCAGCGGTGATCTTCCGGGCGGGTTGGAGCTGGCGGGACGGGACAAACTCTGTACCTCATTGGTGTCAGTGAACAGTCGGTATGCGAGTGGTTGACTTTCTCTGCCGCTGGGATATGGCGGAGGCCGTCATATATGCCACGAGTGGCGGTGAAGCTAAGTTCCACCGCCAGTCTAGTTGTTTGTGCAGGTGGGAAGGCCCGTCGTGTCTTCTCCGGACCCGAGTCGCTCCACGGCGGAGGTAGCGTCTGCCAGCGTTTCCACTTTGACTACCTGCAGTCCGTCCGGCACATGGCCCACCACGTCGGCGCAATTGGCGGCCGGCGCGAGGAACATAGTGGCCCCCTGCTGCCGGGCTCCGATCATCTTCTGGGCAATGCCACCGATGGGTCCCACGGCGCCATCGGCAGTGATGGTGCCCGTACCTGCCACGTGTTTGCCGCCCGTCAGGTCCCCCGGTGTGAGGTTATCGATAATGCCCAGGGCGAACATCATTCCGGCGCTGGGCCCTCCCACGTTCTCCAAGGAAATACTGACGTCGAATGGAAAGATGAAATCACTGGCCAGGAGCACACCCAGAACATAGCGGTCAGCCGCATTCCTGGTGGGAGTGATTGTTGCCGTCACTGGAGTACCGTTCCTTTCCACGACGACGGCGACCGGCGCGCCGGCTCCCGCGGCCAGCTCAGCCTGGATCACGCTCATGGAGGTAATGGCCTTGCCGTTAATGGACTTCAGGAGATCGCCTTGCTGAATTTTCCCAGCCGAAGGTGATGCTTCCGAGAGACCAGCGACGTTCAGCTTTTGCTCGAACGGGATGTCCAGCTCGCGCAATGCGGCAGCAAAGGCGTTCTCCTGGGACGTCTCCATGGCAATCTCGCCCTCTTGCACAGTCTGCTCAGCAGTAGTGCCTTTGGGGTAGATGAGCTCCTCCGGATAAATGGCCTTTGAGCTGTCCAGCCAGGCCCGGAAGACATCGAAAATGGTCGCCGGGCTCTTCGGGCCGCCGGTCATGACGACGGTGGTCAGATCCAGGTTGCCATTGGCAGGGAAGGACTCACGGCCCGAAATGCTGATGACCGGTTTATCGCCGTCCTTGCCCAAGGTATTGAAGGTGGGCCCGGCCGACTCGATAACGTATGGAACCGGCAACGCTGCAGCACCAATGCCGAGGCCCAGGGCCAGCAAGCCTGAGATCACCATGATCATGTACCTGGTGTCGCGGGGAGGTGCCGGAGGCACTGAGGAGGAATCGGCGTCGGGTGTTTGACGCGGGTCCAATGAGCCCTCGGGGCTGGGCGAAGTAAGCATTGAGGCCTCTCTATGCCGGCACTGCTTGACCGGTTCCATGGCTTCTGCCACCGAAGACAACGGCGGCACATACCAAGCATCAACACTACGCGGTCCAACGTTGCGGCACTGCTTTGCCTACAGCGAACGGCGCCGTATCCGGGCAGACAGCATACCGGCTGCGGGGTACGGTGAAAGAGATCACCAGCCAGTTCGACGATCGGCGGCACCATGACATCCAACCCCAACAACCCGTCCAACGAAGACGACGACACCCCCAAGGATCCCCTGGCAGAAATGCTGCAGAACCTGATGGGTGGCCAGGGCATGGGCAGCATCGATCCCGCCGAGCTGGCCAAGGCCGCAGGCCTGCCCAACGATCCCCAGCTGCTCCAGCAAATGTTCGCGCAGGTCCAGGCCATGATGAGCTCGACCTCCGAAGGCCCTGTGAACTGGCAGCTCGCCCACGAAAATGCGCGGCGCGTTGCAGCGACCGGCAGCGATCCCTCCGTCAACGCCATGCAGGCCAAAGAGATCGACGAAGCTCTCAGGCTCGCCGAACTTTGGCTTGACCCCGTGACTGATCTCTCGGCAACAGGCCTCATCGGCCGCGCATGGTCCCGGGCCGAGTGGGTTGAAGCGACACTTGGCACCTGGAAGCGACTCACCGAACCCGTGGCGAACAGCGTCGCCAATGCCTTGTCCAACGCGCTCACCCAGCAGCTGCCCGAGGAAATGAAGTCCATGATGGGCGGCGCCTCGTCCATGCTGCAAAACATGGGCGGCGCCATCTTTGGTATGCAACTGGGTCAGGCAATCGGCGCGCTCTCGGCAGAGGTTGTCAGCTCCACCGACATCGGCGTCCCGTTGGCAGATCTTGAAATGGCACTGCTGCCGGCCAATGTGGCCAAGTTCGGCGAAGGCCTCAGCCTCCCCGAGAACGACGTCCGGCTCTTCCTCGCCGTTCGTGAAGCAGCCCATGCCCGCCTGTTCGTCCAAGTACCGTGGTTGCGCGGACACCTGCTGGGTGCCATTGAGGCATACGCCCGCGGCATCCACATCGACATGTCCCGCATAGAAGACCTGGCCAGGGATCTTGATCCCAGCAACCCCGAGGGAATCCAGGAAGCACTCTCGCAGGGCGTCTTCACCCCGGAACGCACCCCGGTTCAGACAGCTGCACTGGAGAAGCTCGAAACAGCACTGGCGCTTGTTGAAGGCTGGGTGGACGAACTCACAGCTGAGGCTACCGACAAGGTCCTGCCCTCTGCGACCGCCCTCCGCGAAACCGTACGGCGTCGTCGGGCCACTGGCGGACCTGCCGAGCACGCTTTCTCGTCCCTTGTCGGTCTGGAACTGCGTCCGCGCAGGCTCCGGGAGGCTGCCACACTGTGGGCAACCCTGAAGGAAGAACGCGGCATCGCCGGTCGCGATGCGATCTGGCACCACCCGGACCTGCTGCCAACCGGTGAAGACCTTGACGATCCCAAGGGGTTCTCCGAACGCCGGAGGCTTGCCGAGGCCAGTGACAGCGAAGTTGATGATGCCCTGCAGAAGCTGTTGAGCGGCGGTTACGATGCTGAAGAAGCCCAGGACAGCACTTCAGAAAAGTCCGATACACAAGGCGATCCCGCCGGGAACGGCCCCGGCAACGAAACTGAAACGGACGACACCGATCCGGAATCCCCAGCCAAATAAGTCCTCGTAAGCAACGGCCGCCATTCCATTGGCGGCCGTTGCTTCGTTAAGCTGCGTTAAGTCGTCGAGTCCGAATCTGCCGGGAGGCCCCTGGCCGTAGCAAAGGCAACGCCCTCCAGGAAGGCCTTCGCACGCTGGGTCTCTGGGTAGGCCTCAACGAGCCGCCAGAAGTCGGCGTTGTGCCCAGCCACCAGTAAGTGCGCGAGCTCGTGCACCAGGACGTAGTCGATGACCCACTGGGGCATGGCCTGAAGCTTGTTCGAGAGCCTGATCGTGCCATCCGCCGGAGTAGCCGAACCCCAGCGCGAGTTCTGGTTGCTGACCCAACGTACCGACGTCGGAACTGCCCGGCCGCCCAAGTACGTCCGGGAGAGGTGGGCGGCGTGCTCAGCCAGTACTTCATCGGTGGCCGGACGGCGCTTGCCCCGGCCGGATCTTTGCTCGCCCTGTTTCTTCAACTTGGCCAGCATCCGGTGGACCCATTCCCGTTCCTGGGATGTGGTGAAGGTGGCCGGGATGGCCACAACGGCCTTGCCGTCTTCCCAAAAGGCTGCAACAGTCCTGCGCCGTCTGACCGAACGACGCACCACTACCGGAGCACCGTCGTCGGTGACCAGTGGAATCTCTGCCGACCCGGCCGGTGGGCGGGGCATCAGAGTTCGCTGCTCTCAGTCAGGACGGCCAGGACTGCTTCGCCATAGCGTTCAAGCTTGGACGGTCCAATTCCGGCAAGGCCGGCCAGTTCTTCAAGGGAGGACGGTTTGGCCTCTGCGATCGCCGTGAGGGTGGCGTCCGTGAAGACGACGTACGCCGGGACATCGGCGGACTTCGCTTCATCCTTGCGCCACTGCCTCAACGCATCGAAAGTTTGTTCCTCGTATGAAGGCGGGCACTGGTTACAGCGCCCGACCTTGCGTTCGGCTCCGCTGGCGAGCATACTCCCGCACACCCTGCATGACGCCGGAACAGCCGCCTTACGGCGCGTGGGACCTGTCTTGCTGCGGGCGCTGGCCGACGCCACCGAATTAGGGCGAAGTCCGTCAAGGAACCGTGAGGGTTTGCGGTTGGCGCGGCCACCCGGCGTCCGGGCCGTGGACCAAGACAAAGTGAGGTGCTCCCGTGCCCGGGTAATCCCGACGTAGAGCAACCGGCGTTCCTCATCCACGTCCTCAGGAGTGTCCGCAAAGGAAATGGGCATAAGGCCTTCGCTGAGGCCCACGAGGAACACCGCATCCCATTCCAG
This sequence comes from Arthrobacter sp. AK01, assembly GCF_021109375.1. Taxonomy (NCBI): domain Bacteria; kingdom Bacillati; phylum Actinomycetota; class Actinomycetes; order Micrococcales; family Micrococcaceae; genus Arthrobacter; species Arthrobacter sp. AK01. The sequence goes on along the minus strand of NZ_JAJOHP010000001.1, from coordinate 56,612 downwards.
GCCCTTGGCAGCGTGGAGGGACGCCAAGGTCACGCCCTGGACCGTGGGTGCATGCTGCGCCACCGAGCGTTCCTGGAGTTCATTGACGAATTCGGCCAACGTGAAGGACTCGCCGCGGCTGATGGCTAGTTCGTCCGCCAACGCGACCAAGGCAGCCAATGATTCCCAACGCTCCCGGAGGGCTCCCCCGCTGTGCGGTGCGGCATCCGTGTAGCCAAGCGACGCAACGATGTCACGAACAATCTGTCCCAGTGCTTCCTGGGGCCCCTCGGCCACTGCCCGCGTTGCGGCCCTCAGTTGGAGGATGGCGTCGCGGACTTCCTTGCGGGCGAAGAACCGCTCGCCTCCCCGCAACTGGTAGCCGATGCCCGCTGAAGCAAGGGCTTGCTCGTAGGCCTCCGACTGGCCATTCGTGCGGAAAAGGATTGCGATCTCACTGGCTTTGACTCCGGTGTTGAGCAGTTCCTGGATCCGGCCTGCCACCACGGCGGCCTCGGCTTCGTCATCCGGGCATTCCATGAACCGCGGTTCCGGACCGGCTGGCCGCTGCGCGACGAGCTTGAGCGGCGGCGCCCATGCGGCATCCGCCACCGGTCCACCGCTTCGACGGGAACCGAGGAGGTCATTGGCCAACTTCACCACTTGCGGTGTGGACCGGTAGTCGCGAATGAGCTTGACGACGGTTGCCCCAGGGAATTGTGCCTTGAAGCCGAGCAGGTGCTTGGGTGAGGCGCCGGTGAAGGAGTAGATCGTTTGGCTGGCATCGCCCACCACACACAGCTCGTCCCTGCCGCCGAGCCATAAATCCAGGAGCCGCTGTTGCAGCGGCGATACGTCTTGGTACTCGTCCACCACAAAGTGACGGTACTGTTCACGGACGGTTGCGGCGACTTTCGGATCCTCCTGGAGAATACCCACCGTGATCAGGAGGACGTCTTCGAAGTCGATGACGTTGCGATCTGTCTTGATGTCCTCATATGCCTGGAAGACCCTGGACACAGCCGTCAGGTCAAAGCCACCAGGCGTTCCCCGGTCCTGGGCGTTCTCGAGGTAGTTGGCCGGCGTGAGCATGGACACCTTGGCCCATTCAATTTCGGCAGCCAGGTCCCTGATGGTCGCCCGATCAGTACTGAGCCGGAGCCTGCGGGATGCTTCTGCGATCATGTTGGCTTTATGGTCCAACAGATTCGGCAAGGTACCGCCGATGGCCTGCGGCCAGAAGAACTGCAGCTGCCTCAGGGCAGCGGCATGGAAGGTACGGGCCTGCACGTTGGCCACCCCGAGGTCGCGAAGCCGACTGCGCATCTCGGCCGCCGCCCGCGCCGTAAATGTCACCGCCAGCAGGCGCTGCGGGCTGTAAACGCCGGAATGGACTCCGTAGGCAATGCGGTGGGTAATGGCACGCGTCTTTCCAGTGCCGGCCCCGGCGAGTACGCACATCGGCCCCGTCAGGGTACTGGCTACTTCCCGCTGTTCTTCATCCAAGCCGCCGAGGATGCGTTCCTCAAGTGAACCGCCGGCGTCGAAAATGTCTTCGGTCACGGCTGTAGGTCTTCGATGACGCCGCCGTACCAATGTTCAATCAGTGAACGAGCAATGGACAGGCGAGTCGAGATGGTGATCTCGCCGTTGGAGACGGCGTCCTGGAGCTCTTCGCGGCTGAACCAGCGCGCCCTGGTGACTTCAACGCCATCCGGCCTGGCAACAGTGTCTTCCGTGACGGCGGTGAAGCCCAACATCAGTGAGGCAGGGAACGGCCAGGATTGCGAACCGAGATACTGGCAAGCCGTTACACGGACGCCTACTTCTTCCCCGATTTCACGCACAACGGCCTGCTCCAGCGATTCACCGGGCTCAACAAAGCCGGCGAGCGTGGAATAGTTCCTGGCGTCTGTAGGACCACCGCCACCAAGAAGGATGCGGCCGTCAGGTCCAACAACCGTGACGATAATTGCAGGGTCGGTTCGCGGATAGTGCTCCGAATTGTCCCGGGGACAACGGCGCACCCAGCCCCCGGCCTCGACGTCGGTGGGATTTCCGCACTGAGGGCAGTGAGTGTGCGTGGCGTGCCAGTTGGAGATTGCGCTGGCCTCGATGAACAAGGCGGTGTCATTGGCGTCCAAACGCGCAGCGACGTCCCGGAAGCCGGCCCATTGGGCGTCCGCAGGTACCGTGGCAGTGCCCGGCGCGGGAGGTTCAGCAACCGTGAAAAGCAGAACGGACGTGCCTTCCGCCAAGGAGGAAGGTCCCAGAGTGGTGCCCAGATAAATGGCCGCGGCAGCACCGCCGTCGGCTCCGTTGAGGACGTTCCACAGCGGTGTGGCATCCCCGAACCAGAGCCCATCGGCAGTCACCAGCGCCTTGCGCTGGGAGATCACCATGGCCTTTGCCGTGCCGGACGCGATGAGATCTTCAACCATGCCGGGCTTCATCCGCACCCCGGAGCCGCGATCCACCATGGCAGGGCGCACTGGAAGAACAGTGTCCATCAGGTGGTTGGCCAGCGCCCGCGACTCCGTATAACTCATGTATCTACCGTACTGATTCGTACCGACAAAAAACATTTGGAAGGTCCCCGCCCTGTGGATGCGTCCATACCGGACTGCCGGGGAGGCACAATTGCCCTGTTTTGCTGCGGATCTGAAGACTCGCCGCACTGCATCATGGCCACAGGCCACACTCAATCTACCGTGGAGAACGTGAGAAGAACACCGCTCGAACTGGCCGCCATAGCAACCGCGGCGGTGCCTGGCCTGGCGCCGACGGCTACAGCCTTTTCCCCCGACGACGACGCCGATTTCGACTCGGCGCTGCTGCTCGACTCGGAAGGCAAACGCTGGCGCGTCCGTTGCCCACGCCATCCGGAAGCCAGCACGCGGCTGGAGACCGAGTTCATGGTGCTGCGTGCTTTTGCGCCGGCCATCCGTGCCGAGCTGCCCTTCCACGTGCCAACCATCGCCGGCACCGTGCGTCAAGGCGTCCTCACCACGTTCGTATACGCCCACCTGCAGGGCTCGACGCTGTCCATAGATGAACTTTCCGCAGGCAGCCTCGCCCTGGCCCAGGAGATCGGGGCAGCCCTGGCAGCCATTCACGACCTCCCGTTGACCCTCGTGACCAACGCGGACCTGCCGAGTTACTCTGCCAATGAGTTCCGGCAGCGCAAGCTCAATGAACTGGACCAAGCGGCAACCACCGGGAAGATTCCGGCCACTCTCCTTCGCCGTTGGGAACACGCCCTCGAAGACGTTGCCCTCTGGCGGTTCAATACATCAGTGGTCCACGGAGACCTCCATGAAGACAACCTCATGGTGCAGGACGACTCCGTAACTGCCTTGACGGGGTGGACCGACCTCAGGATTGGTGACCCTGCCGACGACTTCGCGTGGCTGGTTGCGTCCAATGAAGCCACGTTCGTTGATGCCGTCCTGACCCATTACACCCAGGCACGCCGGGAGACCCCGGATGGCCACCTGCTCCGTCGTGCAGCGCTGCTGGCAGAATTCGCCCTCGCCCAGTACCTGGTCAAGGCCATGGCGGCCGGACACCAGAGCATGACCGCCGAAGCTGAGTCCATGCTCCAAACACTGGCCGATGACATCGAGGAGCAGGCCCGACGCGAAGAAGAAGCAGCGCAAGCGGCTGAGGAAGAGGCCGCTGTGTTGCAGGCACCTGAAACTCCGGCCGGCCAGCAGCTTCCCGTCAGCGTCGCGGCAATTCCCGACGCCGGTCCAACCGTTACGGTAGCGGCCATACCGGCCGCTTCGGCGACTGTTGCAGGGCCTCCCGGGCAGTCTCATCCGCCCGTCCCAGAGGGAAGCGGTGAACCGGTATCAGCCGTAGACACCGGGGAGGCTGAAAGGTCTGTGCCCTCGGAGGACAGCGATTCCGCTGACTCGGCAGACCCGGATGACACGTCAACGGCTGCGATCAGCGTGGTCAATGTGACACCGCTCCACCCGGCCGAGAGGTCCTAGCACTACCAGCGGTCCAGCCCCTAGCCGGCGCTTTCCAAAGCCCTCGCCACGATCTGCTCCAGTTCCTCGGCACTGCCCAGATCGTGCGGCCGCACCACTGAGTCCTCCGCCACGTAGTAAAACGCAGCGCTGACGTCTTCAAGGGGCACGCCCTTGAGCCGGGCCCAAGCGAGCCGGTAAACAGCCAGCTGCACCGCCCGTGTCGCCAACTGCTGACCCGCGGGGCGTCGTCCGGTCTTCCAGTCGATGAGCTGCCAACGTCCATCGGCGTCACGGAACACTGCATCTATGCGTCCACGGACTACGACATCCCCGATCCGGGTTTCCACGGGCACTTCGACAAATGCGGGCGCGCGCTGTGCCCACTCGGACTGCTTGAAGGCCGCCACCATGTCATCCAAGCCGTATGCCTCGTCGATGTGGGAGTCCGAGCCTGGCGCCTCATCGAGGTCGAGCATGCCGGTGGTCCCGAAGTACTCCTCAACCCACGCATGGAAGGCCGTACCTTTGCGGGCTGAAATGCCAGGTTCGCGGGGAACAGGCCTGCGGAGTTGGGTGAGGACGGCAGCCGGGTCAGCACCGAGGTCCACGAAAAGCGAGGCCGAAATATGGCTCGGCAGGTGAACATCCTGCACTGACTTACGTTGCTGTTGGCGGTCCAGCAGTAGTTCTGCCTCCTGGGACCATTTACGGGCAGGGCCACCGGGCTCCGGGGAGGGTGCCTGGCCGACGGCATCATCGATGTATGCACGGACCCTTGCCGCCGCCTGGTCCATGGCCAGCCTGCGCCCGGGGACCAACCTGAGGCGGGCGCCGCTCCGGGGATCGGAAGGGCCTTCGAGGGGATCATACGGGAAGCCGGCGACCTCAAGCACTGCGGTCAGCGGGCTCTCTTCCGGGAGTGCATCCTCGGCTACGGATTCCGGATGGACCACTGCGCAGCCGGGCCTGAGGGGGCGGCTTGAACCGGCCTCGGGGTCGACTCCGGCAAGCGGGGCCAAGTCGGAGAGGAAGGCAGAGATACCGGCCATCCCCGAGCGGGAGCCGTTCCAGGCGGCGCTGGAGGCCCACAAGACGAATTTCGCCCGAGTGTAGGCGACATAGGCGAGCCTCCGTTCCTCGGCCTCGCCATGATGCTGGACTTCGGACTTGAAATCCTTCTCCGCGTCCAGCCACCCCTTTTGGTCAGGCTGGTCGAGGTCCCACTGGGGGAGGTCTGCGCGGTCACCCCGCAAAGGCCAAGGCAACGCAGCAGCTCCGCTGCTCCATCGCGAATCCCTGCTGCTGGGGAACGAACCTTCGTTGAGGCCGGGGACGAAGACAACATCCCATTCCAAGCCCTTGGAGGCGTGCACCGTGAGCAACTGCACGGCCTCCCGGTTGGTTTCGACGGGGGCAACGTCCAGGCCGCCCTCCTCGGAGGCCGCAGCCTCAAGCCATGACAAGAATGCCAAGAGATCGATGCGCTGGGACGTCTGAAGGAATCCGGCCGCGGCATCTTGGAAGGCGTCAAGGTTCCGGCGCGCCTGGTGAATGCTGATTCCAGGCTTGGCCGCTACTTCAATGTCCAGGAGCATGGCACGTTCGACCTCCCCGAGGAGCGTCGTGAGGTCGTCTCCGATGTAGCTCCTCAGGGAACGAAGTTCCGACGCAAGTCTGCTCAGCCGCTCCATGGCGGCGGCACTCAGGCTCCTCCCGTGCCCGGACGTCCAGCCCGGACGAGGGAGGAAGTCCAAGGCTTCCACGAGGCTGGCGGTATCCGTGATGTCGCTCTCGACCACTACCGCGGCCGGTTGCTCGTTGTCATCTGTGGTTTCGGAGTAGCCGTCCGGAGCTGAACGCCGACGGGCAAGGAAGCGGGACCAGTCGCTGAACGCCATCAAGTCTGCCGGGCCAATCCGCCAACGGGCTCCGGCCAGCAGCCTCATCAAGGCATCGGACCGCCCGGGATCGGCGAGGACACGCAGGGTGGCCACCAGGTCCACAATCTCCGGCGTGTCCAGCAAACCACCAAGTCCCACGATCTCATAGGCAATTCCCTGCAGCTCAAACTCCCGGCGAAGGCACTCCATCTGCGCGCGCCTGCGGCACAGGACCGCCATGGTTGGCTTGACCGGCGTCCCGTCCTTCTCTTGCTCGAAGACGGTGCGCTGATAGCGGCGGACATCGCGGGCTACGACAGCGGCCTCATTCTCATCCGTACCAAAACGGCCGATCACGACGCTTCCGTCGACCGCCGCCGGGCTCGGAACCAACGGAGGCACAGAAACGCTGCCGGCTGTCCCCCTCTCCCCCGCAGGGCCATCCGATGCTGCGGCTTTGTTCAAGGGCGCTGCGATGGTGTTGGCAGCTTCAAGAATGTGCCGACCGTTCCGCCAGGCTGTAGTCAGGTACGACGTTGGAGCCACGGAATAGGCCTCATCATCCCCTGTCGCGTCCATGTTCCTGACGGGGAACTCCTGGACAAAATGGAAGAGCTGTCCGGCCGAAGCACCGCGGAACCCATAAATCGACTGGTTGGGATCTCCCACCGCGGTGACGGCGTGTCCTCGGCCGAAGAGCCGCGAAAAGAGAACCAGCTGGGCATGGGATGTGTCCTGGAATTCGTCCAGGAGCACCACTTTGTAGCGGGCCCTCTCCGTTGACGCCGCGAGGGGAATGTCACTGGCAATCCGGGCAGCGAGAGCCACGAGGTCGCCGAAATCGAGGACTCCGCGTTGCCGCTTTGCCTCTTGGTAGCGAACCACCATGTCTGCCACGCTGGCGCGGGTTCGGAGCATGGCTGCCAGATCTGCAGCAGCCTGGGTCGGGTTCTTCTTTGCACCGGCCACGTAGGGAAGCTGGCCAAAGGTCTCGACGCGTTCAAGGACCCAGTCCCGCACGGAAGCAGGATCCTGCAGGTGTTCGGCGCACTCCCCGGCAAGTTGAATGACGGCATTGACGAGGGTGGACTTGGCCGCGGTGAAGTGCTCATAGTCGCCGTCGTACGCCTCGACTACTTCGCTGGCCAACTGCCAGGATTGTGCCCCACCCAACAGGACGACGTCGCGCTCGATGCCCAACCGCAGACCATAATCAGACACTATGCCGCTGGCGTAGGAGTGGTAGGTGGAGACCTTGGGTTCAAGGTCGTCAGCACCCACGAGTCCGTCGGGGAACCCGATGCTGCCGTCATCCTGCGCTGCAATTCGCTGGAGAGTGGCCAGCTTGTTCCGGATCCGGCTGGCCAGTTCTCCTGCAGCCTTGCGCGTGAAGGTCACACCAAGTACTTCCTCCGGACGTACCCAGCCATTGGCTACGAGCCACACCACCCGGTCTGCCATGGTGGCGGTCTTCCCCGAACCGGCACCGGCAATCACCAAACGCGGTGACAGCGAGGAAGCAATAATGTCCGACTGTTCGGGGGTGGGATGGTTCTTTTCGCCAAGGATGTCAGCAAGGTCGGAGGGTGAAAAGCGGGGCTCCGGAACATCTGCCTCGCCCTGAGTGCCGGATGGAGCGGCGGCAAGGCCGTCCAGGAGCTCAGTTGTCATTCGGTGACCTGCTTTCCTCTGGCGCACAGTGGACAAATATCCGGGAGACGGCAGCCATGGCCGCCATGCCCCCCTTTGCTGGGATCATGCCGGGCTTCGAACGTTGCTCCGGCCATCAGCGCAGCAGCCTCGTTGACCAGGTTCTCCGCCCAATTGTCGGAAGGGTCCAACGGATCCTGCTGCTGCACTCCCGGACTCTTGGTCTTGGTCCCTAGCTGGGCCAGTACGGCACCCCCGGGGACAACGCCGTTCGGGGTCCCGGCGAGGGGACCGGCGTCGGCCGTTGGTTTATCGGTTCCCGCATCCTGGAAGCCGCCCTTGAGCACGGCCGCCTGATAGGCGCCCAGTTGCGGGTGCTTGGCAACCTCGGCCTTCCCCGGTTGGCGCTTGCCGGTCTTGAGGTCCACGATGACGAGCCTGCCCTCGGGATCGATCTCAAGGCGGTCCACTTGGCCACGGAGGACCGCGCGCCGGGTGGACTCCCCGTCACTTCCATCCGGGGTGGCCGCCTCCACACGGACATCAGGAAGCTGGACTTCAAAGTCGTGCTCTACCGCCAGCAGGCTTCTTCCGTCACCGCGCATGATGAGAACGTACTGGGCCAACTTGCGGACCATCTGCTCCGCGCGCTGGAAGTCAAGCCTCCCTTCCCAGTTGTCCTTCATACCCAATGTGGGCCATCGGCGGACAAGTTCCGCGACGTACTCCGACCGCGAAGCGTCGGGAAATTCCTGGGCAATACTGTGGACCAGCGTTCCCAGGCTCCGTGCAAAATCTGTGGCAGCCTCACCTCCAGCGGCCTGGACAAACCAGTCCAGCGGCGACTTATGGACGGCTTCAACCTTGGAAGGTGAGACCGGGACCGTTCCGCCAGGAGGAACAGCTGGCTCCACGGAACTCAAGGGCGCCAAGCCCCACCAAGTGTCCGGGTGGGCGCCGGGAACAGGCGGTTCCGTACTTGCGAGCCGGGCCAGCAACCGCGCCGCCTCGTGCCCGGCGCCCGTGCCGGAATCTTCGGACTGGGCATGTTGCCTCAGTTCCGCGACAAGTGCCCGAAGGGTCATAGGGCGGTCCACGGGCGTGTACTCGCGCCTGTACTCGCCGGAATCCAGTGGTGCCACGTAATCCAGGAAGGCGGAGGGTTGCTCATCGTCGGACGAAACGGCCGTACAAATCAGGACCTCACGGGCACGCGACACGGCGGTCGAAAAACTCCTGAGTTCGTCATACCGGATATCCCGGAGCCTGCTCAGAGGTCCACGACGAACGGCATAATCCACTCCATGCTCCACGGCGTCGGCATACAGCGTGCTCCCCAGAAGCTCACCACGTAGACGGGTGTTGGGCCACACACCCTCTTGGAGGCCGGCAACGATCACCACCGGCCATTCCCGGCCCGCTGCACTGGCCGGAGTCATGATCTCCACGCAGGCCTCGAGCTGGGCCCGTGCGGCGAGGGTGTCCATGGGGAGTTCCTGGTTCAACAGATACTCCAGGAACTGTTCAGGACCGGATCCGGGCAACTGGTCGACGAAGCGTTCGGCTGTATGGAACAGGGCCATCATGGCGTCGAAGTCACGATCCGCCCTTGCGCCTGCGTTGCCTCCCTCAAGTGCCATTTCAGCCCACCGGGACGACAATCCGGTGGCTTGCCATAAGGCCCACAGAACAGACTCGGCATTTGCCCCGGGCTCAGCCGCAGCCCCGGATCCAGCCGCTATCATGCGGGCCAGCCGGCGGGCCGAGCTCCCCTCTATTCCCAGCGACGCCAGGGCTCCGGGTTGAAGCAGGGCCTCCACCAGGAGGGCGTCGCTGGATCGGCCACCTCCGCCCAGAAGTTCCTCGCGGCGGAGCGATTGCCTGAGCCTGCGCAATTCGATGGCAGTGGCCCCGCCAACACGCGATGTAAGGAGGGAAACTGCCGTTTCGGGAGTCAACTTAGCTGGGTCCAGGACTATCGCAAAGGTCTCCAACAGCGGACGTACGGCTACTTCGTCGCGGACGGCTGAGTCTGCCACCGGAACGCGTACCGGGATTCCCTGGCCGCTCAGGTACCGCTGCAACTGCGAGATCTGTCCGCCGTTGCGAACTATCACCGCGATATCGCTGAAGTCCCGGTGTTCCCGTAACTGCGCTTCCAGAATCCTCTGGGCAACGTACCGCATCTCGTGGACGGCGGACGGAAGCACATGCCCCTCCACGCGGCCTTCGCCGGCCGACGCAGGCTCCGCCATTGGTGGTTGCTCCAGCCTCCGGGCCAATTGACCACCGGAACGCTGCGAAATTCGAGCTGCGACACGCGTCCATGCTTCGGCTACCTCGGGCAGGTGACGGTGCGTAACCCACAGCGGACATTCTTGAACTGCCTGCTGCAGGCCTCCCAACAGGGCAGGCAGCTCAGCAACAAGGTCCGGACGTGCACCACGGAAACCCTGCACGACAGTATCCGGGGAGTACGTCACCACAACGTCCTTGGCCTCCGATATGTCGGCGAGCAGCTCAAACACGGCAGGATTGGACTCCTGGGCATCGTCCACCAAAATGAGCTGGAGGCGTTCGCGTTCGGCGGCCAGGAAGGCCGGCGAATCCTGGAAGATCTGCCGCGCCGTGGTGATGATTCCTGCGGGGTCGAAGGCCTCTGGCATGCGCAGGTCCAACACATCCCTGTATTCGCTGTAAAGCTCGGCCGCGGCGATCCAATCGGGACGTCCACATTCATGGGCAAGACCGAGCAGATCCTCCGCCGTACGGCCCGATTCAATGATGCGGTCGAACAGCTGACGGATCTCGTGGCGGAAGCCGCGGGTGGGAAGTGCCGCCGCGAGGTCCTCCGGCCAAGGCAACTGGAAACCGGGCCGCGAGTGCCCCTCGAGCAACTCCTTGATGATCAGGTCCTGCTCCGGTCCGGACAGAAGCTTCGGGGGCCTGGCAAGGGGCAGGACGCCTTCGGCTTTCGCCCGCCGGATGACATCGAAAGCGTACGACGCCCAGGTGCGTGCCGGCGTCGTACTAAGGCTGCGGTCAAGCCGCCCCGTAAAAGTATCCCGCAAGGCTGCGGCAGCATGCCGTCCGGGCGCGAGGATCAGTATCCGTTCGGCGTCCAGTCCATCCTCACGAACGCGTCGGACCGCGGATTCGACGAGCACTGTGGACTTACCGGTTCCCGGGCCCCCGGGCACCAGGACCGGACCGCTCCCCTGTCGGAGGGAAACGACTGCTTCTTGGTCCGGGGACAAAACGGGCGACGCGTAGTGGGTTTCGCGCGGAGGCAGCAGACGAAGAGCTGCCGGTACTTGGCGGGTTTTGGTTGGAGTCGCGGTCACACAGTCATTTCATCATCGGGCACCGACAATTTATGGAGTTGACGCTCCAACTGGTCGGAGATCACATCCAGTTGATCGAAGTCGGCGTCCCTAGGCGCCCAACGCGCCGCTGTCAGGTCCACCCGCCAGCGACCTTCGCCCGTTCTCTGGAATGCTTCGTAAGCACCGTGGAGGGGTGTCGATTCATCCAGGTAGTGCCGAAGGGCGTCAGCTTCGTGGCCCGGGGGCGCCTCCCCGCTTGCCCGAAGCACCCTCCACCAAGCCACCGAACTGCCATAGTGGCTCATGACCGCGCCAACTTGCCTGGGTCCACCGGCTCCCAGGAGCTCCGCGACGTCACCATAGGAGACCGCAGAACCCGGCGGAACGAGGTCCACAACGGCCAGGACCGCCGTTACATACTCCATCCGCATGTGTTCAGCGTAACGGCAGGAGTGTCGTGCCCAATAGTGTCGGAGCCAGCCGGTAACTTGAAAACATGAGCTCCTGGAACACCCTCTCCCGTGCCGCATTCGACCTCGAGACCACCGGGAAGAACTCGCGGTCGGCGCGGATCGTCACCGCCTCCATCACTGTCGTGGACGCCCGCGGGGAACTGGTGGCGGAGCATGAATGGCTGGCCGATCCCGGCGTCGAAATCCCCCTCGAAGCCAGTGAAGTGCATGGTGTCACCACGGAAAAAGCCCGTGCTGAAGGCCGCCCGGCGGCGGAGGTCACGCGGGAAGTCGCCGCGGCTCTCCAGGAACTTTTCGACGCCGGCACTCCAGTCATCGCTTTCAACGCCAGTTACGACTTCACCGTCTTGGCCGCCGAGTCCGCCCGCTACGGCGTCCCGCAATTGAGCCGTTTCCCGGTTCTGGACCCGTACGTCATGAACAAGCAGGTTGACCGCTACCGCAAAGGCAAGCGCACCCTGACCGCCCTGTGCGAGGAATACGGAGTGGACCTGACCAACGCCCATACGTCTGCTGCGGATGCGTTGGCCACTCTCCGCGTGTTGGATGCCATGGCCGGCAAATTCCCCAAGCTGCAGATGCCTGCATCCACGCTCCATCAACTGCAAGTAGACTGGGCTGCATCCCAGGCCGCCGATTTTCAGCAGTACTTGCGGCGCAGCAAACCCACGGCAGTCATCGAAGGTGAATGGCCGGTACTTCCGCCCGAGGACGCAAGCCGGGGCGGCTTCTAGGCCGGGAACAATCCCGCGTACGTTACTTTCTGCGACGCAAGTCACAGCAAATTCGGGAACCCCCAACCCGAGCTTGGTCATGCGTGGATTCCATGCGGAGAGCTACTCCCGAAATAGTCCGGAGTCCCGCCGCCGTCCAAGGGAATTCTGTTCGGCGTAATCGAGTGCTGGCAACCGTTTGTTCGATTCACTATGCGTTGGCGGGCTGGTGACATAATTAAGTTTGGCGGGTTGAAGTCTGCTAGGGCAGCCAACCTTCTTTCGGTTGCCACATTCCCCGCCCACCGCGAAACGTCTCCGTGACCCGATGAAAGTGATTTCTTTATGAAATTCAAAGCCCCTAAGTGGCTGTCTGTTGCCCCCGTGGCCGCAGCCCTGGTGATTTCCCTGGCAGCATGCGGTGGAGGCTCCTCCGAGCCCAGCGGCTCCCCCACCGACGCCCTCGCCGGCAGTGACCAGCAAACGCTGGACAATTACACCACCGCCGATGTCACTCCCTTGGACAAGATCGATAAGTCCAAGCTCGGCCTCGCGACCGAAGGCACCCTGCGCGTCGGCACGCTCTCGGATGCCCCTCCGAACATCTTCATTGATCCTTCCGGCAAGTTCACCGGCTACGACAATGAGCTGCTCCGCGCCATTGGCGACAAGCTTGGCCTCAAGGTCGAATTCGCATCCACCGATTTCTCGGCGCTGCTCTCCCAGGTCGCCAACAAGCAGTTCGACGTCGGATCGTCCTCGATCTCCACCACGGACGCCCGCCGCAACACCGTAGCGTTCACCAACGGCTACGACTTCGGCTACATGGCTGTCGTGACCAAGAACGACTCGAAGATCAAGGGCTTCGCCGACCTCAAGGAAGGCCTCCGCGTCGGAGTAGTCCAGGGCACCGTCCAGGATGACTACATGACGAACACCCTCAAGATCGAGCCGGTCCGTTTCCCCGACTACAACACGGTCTACGGCAACGTGAAGAACGGCCAGATCGACGCTTGGGTGGCTCCCTCCCAGCAGGCTGAGGGCCAGGTCAAGGAAGGCGATAACACCACCATCGCCGAAAAGGTCGTCAACACCCAGAACTTCACCGCTTACGCCGTGAACAAGGACAACCAGCCGCTGATCGACGCCCTGAACTCCGGTTTGGACGCTGTCATTGCTGACGGCACCTGGACCAAGCTCACTGCCGAGTGGTACAAAGACCGTCCCACTGCCGCAGAGCAGACTCCCCAGGGCTGGACGCCGGGCAGCAAGGCCGTCCAAGTTCCCGCCAAGTAACCCGGACGTTCCATGGATATCCTCAATCAATTAGCTGACGCCTTCCTGGACTGGGAGGCGATGGGCGAAGTCATCCCCAAGATGTTCGCCGTCGGTCTTCCCAATACGCTGATCCTGGCTGTTACGTCGGGCATCATCGGGACAGCCATCGGTATGCTGCTGGCACTGATGGGGATCTCCCGGAACGCCGCAGCCCGGTGGATTGCCCGCATTTACACGGACATCCTCCGCGGCCTGCCGCCAGTGCTGACCATCCTGGTCATCGGATTCGGGTTTGGCCCGATCGTTCGTGAGCTCACGGGTTCCAGCAACCCGTATCCCATGGCCATCACGGCTTTGTCCATGATGTCCGGCGCGTACATCGGTGAAATCTTCCGCTCGGGTATCCAGAGCGTGGACAAGGGCCAACTCGAAGCAACCCGTGCGTTGGGGTTCAGCTACGGCTCTTCGATGCGCCTCGTGGTGGTACCCCAGGGAATCCGCAGGGTCCTTCCGGCCCTGGTCAACCAGTTCATTGCGTTGATCAAGGAATCATCGCTTGTGTTCATGCTCGGCCTGCTGGCCACGGAACGTGAGATCTTCCAGATCGGCAAGGACGCCGCTGCCAACAGCGGAAACCTGTCCCCGTATGTGGCTGCAGCCATCTTCTACCTCGCGCTTACCATCCCGCTCACGCACTTTGTGAACTGGATCGATGCCCGGATGCGCTCCGGCCGCCCGGAAAAGAAGGAACCTGACGAGGCGGCAGCCGTCGTTGGAAAGGGAGCCCAAGCATGAGCGAATTCGCTTCAGGCACATTGACGGCGAAGAACATCCATTTGTCCTTCGGCAGCAACCACGTGTTGCGGGGCATTGACCTGCACGTAGAGAAGGGCACCACGGCTTCCGTGATCGGTCCTTCCGGCTCAGGCAAGTCGACGCTCCTGCGCGTGATGAACCGGCTCATTGAGCCTGACCAGGGCGACATCCTGCTGGATGGGCGTTCAGTGCTCAAAGACAATCCGGACGAACTGCGCCGCCGCATCGGCATGGTCTTTCAGCAGTTCAACCTCTTTCCGCACAAGACGGTGGCTGAGAACATTTCGTTGGCACTCCGCAAGCTCCGTGGCATGTCCAAGGAGCAGGCCCGGGAGGAGGCTTTGGCCCAACTGGACCTGGTGGGCTTGAAGCACAAGGCTGACTCGCGTCCGGCCAACCTTTCAGGTGGCCAACAGCAGCGTGTAGCCATTGCCCGTGCCCTGGCCATGAAGCCCGAGGTGATGTTCTTCGACGAAGCCACCTCGGCTCTGGACCCGGAACTCGTCAAGGGTGTCCTTGCCCTTATGACAGACCTGGCCCAAGGCGGCATGACCATGGTGGTAGTGACCCACGAAATGGGTTTCTCCCGCAACGTCTCAGACGTGGTGACCTTCATGGACGCCGGTGTTGTGGTGGAATCCGGCCCTCCGGAGCAACTGTTCACCAATCCCCAAACGGAACGCCTTCAAGGATTCCTTTCGGACGTCCTCTAGCCAGGGCCAGCAGCAACTGCTCAGAACCCCGCCTTCGCTGCGAAGGCGGGGTTCTTTGCTGTTCTCATTGCCCGGCCTTGACCCGAAGAACCGTCAAAGCCGCGGCATCCACTTTTGCCCGGAACGCGGTATCGCTTTGCGCCTTCTTCACCACGGCCTGATGCATTGCTGGAATACTCGCGGGATCAGCGCACACCAGCATGGTTCCGCCTGCGCCAAAGAAGTTCAGGGCTCGATCCGCATCGGACCAGGCTTCCAGCTGCGCGGCACTGCAAAGGTCATCCGAGAGAACGATGCCTTTGAAGCCCGCATCCGCACGCAGCATGGTGTCCATGACCGTCGGTGAGAACGGTGCAATGTTGGCAGGATCGATCCGGTCATAGAACGCATTCGATACCATGACCCATTGCGTGCCCGACTTGATGGCTGCGTGGAACGGCTCCAAGGCAGGATCATCCCGCGTGGTGACGGTGTCCCGGACATCGCTGGTGACGTCCGTGTTGGGAACAACCCTGCCCAAACCGGGGAAGTGCTTCACTACAGGCGCCACTCCGGCGTCCTTCATGCCATCCGCAAAGGCGTTGCCCAGGACGGAAACAGTGCCGGGTTCGTAACCGTACTCACGTTGAAAGTGGCCGATGGGAGCGTTGGACGGCGCGAACTCCGGGCTCGTGACCGTGTCCAGGACCGGCGCGAGATTGACGTTGACGCCAGCGCTGCGCAGCTCCATGCCCCATGTTGCAGCATCAGTGCGGAGCTTGGCAGGACCGGAGGATGCCTGCACCAAGGCCGTGGGAATCGTGGAGAATCCAGGGCCCGAAAGAACCTGGACGTACCCGCCCTCCTGGTCGGTGGCCACGTAGAGGGGTATGCCGCCGGTGGTGGCGGCCGAGACCGTTCCCGTCAACGCAGACACAACGCCGGCAGTAGCGGCAGAGCCTGCTTTGCTGCGCCCACTTAGGTAGACGTTGCCCGCGTGATACTGCTTCAACGCTTGCATGGTTCCTGGCTCGGCGCCGGTGGCCTTGGCCGCCACCATAAACAACTGGCCCACGCGCTGCTCAAGGCTTAACGCAGCCAGCTGTTGCTCGGCCACAGTGGGAGAGGTGGTGGCCGGCGCGGCAGAGGGCGAAGGAACCGTTGTCGGCTTCGTTGGCACCGCTGACGCGGTGCTGGGCTTCGGGGTGCCTGACGGCGTGGAAGGGGAGGCCGACGGCGTCCCTTCAGTTGTGGTTTGGGCGGTGCTTCCGCTGCCGGTTGAGCAACCCGACGCCATGGCGAGGATAGCTCCAGCCGCCGCGATGCTCACACCGAGGGATGCAATTCTCTGGATCTTGCGCATGGTAAACCGTTAGTTCGTTGGGGTTGGGTTTCCATCTACGAGCCTACCCCGTAGGGACACCACCATGCCCCGGGCAGCTGCTGCGCGCAGTCGCCCGGGGCATCAGCATGATCAGGCGGACGCGGCAGCCGCAGCTTTTGCAGCCGCCGGCAAGGCATCCACGATGCGGTTCATCGCGGCGTCGTCGTGGGCCGCTGACAGGAACCAGGCCTCGAAGACGGACGGCGGAAGGTAGACCCCGGAGTCCAACATGGAGTGGAAGAACGGCGCATAACGGAACGTCTCCTGGCCCTGCGCATCGGCGTAGTTGTGGACGCCGTGGGCCGAAGTGCCGAACGCAACGGAGAACAGGTTTCCGGCCCTCTGGATGGAGTGGTCCACTCCTGCAGCGTCCAGGGCTGACGACAGCGCCGCCGAGAGTTCCAGGGAACGGGCATCCACAAACGCATAGACCTCGGGGGTGGCGTTTGTCAGCGTTGCTACGCCGGCGGCCATGGCAACAGGATTCCCGGACAGTGTGCCTGCCTGGTAGACCGGGCCCACAGGAGCGAGGTAATCCATGACGTCGGCACGGCCGCCAAGTGCCGCCGTCGGCATTCCGCCGCCGATGACCTTGCCGAAGGTCAGCAGATCCGGCGCCCAGCCTTCCTGGCGGCCCGTCAGCCCCCAGTAGCCGGCGTAGCCTGTGCGGAATCCCGTGAGGACTTCGTCAAGGATGAGAAGCGCACCGTGTTCCTTGGTGATGCGGGACAGCCCTGCGTTGAAGCCCTCCCCCGGGGTGACAACGCCCATGTTGGCCGGAGCCGCCTCGGTAATCACAGCGGCGATGTTGCTCCCGTGCGTCGCGAAGGCGGCCTCGACGGCGTCGAGGTCGTTGTAGGGCAGCACCAAAGTTTCAGCTGCCGTAGCTTCCGTGACGCCGGCCGAGCCCGGCAATGCCAGCGTGGCGACGCCGGAGCCTGCGGCGGCAAGCAGCCCATCCAGGTGGCCGTGGTAGCAGCCAGCGAACTTGATGATCAGGTTGCGTCCGGTAAAGCCGCGGGCAAGGCGGACCGCAGTCATGGTCGCTTCTGTGCCAGTGGACACCATCCGCAGGCGCTCGACGGCCGAGACACGCTCTTTGACGATCGCCGCAAGATTGGCTTCATCCGGCGTGGAAGCACCGAATGACAGCCCACGGTCCACTGCTGCGTGGACGGCGTCGAGTACTGCCGGGTGAGCGTGGCCCAGCAGCGCCGGACCCCAGGAGCACACGAGGTCCACGTATTCCTTGCCATCGGCATCCGTGAGGTAGGCCCCCTTGGCCGAGACCATGAACTTCGGGTTTCCGCCGACGGATCCGAAGGCGCGGACCGGGGAGTTGACTCCGCCGGGCATAAGGGACCGCGCGCGGTCGAAGAGCTGGTCGGAGACAGGGGTGTTTGAAGTCATGGTTCCTATTCTTTCAGTGATTCATCGGCGGCAAGGCCGCAAGCTACGAAGCGCCAGCCAACAGTTCGGCGACGCGAGGGGCCACCTCTGTGCCGTAGAGCTCGATGCAGCGCATCATGGACTGGTGCGGCAACGTTCCGTTGCTGTACTTGAGGTCGAAGCGATCCACTCCAAGGTTGCGCTTCAGGAGGACGATCTTTCGCGCGACGGTCTCCGGAGAGCCTACGTAGAGCGCACCCTCGGGGCCACACATGGCATCGAACTCGCCCCGGTTGCCCGGACCCCAGCCCCGCTCGGCGCCGATCCTGTTGCGCTGCTCAAGCCAATGCGGGAAGAGCTCCTCCCGGGCGGCCTCATCGGTATCGGCGATGAATCCGGGTGAATGGGTTGCGATCTGGCGCATCGGGTGGCCGTACTTGCCCATGGCCTCGCGGTACAGGTTCACCAGAGGGGCAAAGCGGCGGGGCTCTCCCCCAATGATGGCGAAGATGATCGGATACCCGTATTCAGCACAGCGCAGAACGGACTCAGGCGTGCCGCCCACACCGATCCAGGCCGGCAGAAGGTGGTGCTGCAACCGCGGGTAGACCTGGAGTCCACCGACGTTGGGCCGTGTGCGCCCCTCCCAGTGGATGGGTTTCTGGGCGCGCACCTTGTCGAACAGCTCAAGCTTTTCCTCGAAGAGGACCTCGTAGTCCGCCAGGTCCAGGCCAAACAGCGGGAAGGACTCCACGAAAGAGCCTCGCCCCAGCATGACCTCAGCCCTGCCGTTGGCGATGGCATCCACGGTTGCGAACCTTTGGAAGACCCGGATCGGATCATCGGAGCTGAGGACCGTGACGGCCGATCCCAGGCGAATCCTGGACGTCACAGCGGCTGCGGCTGCAAGGAAGACTTCCGGTGCGGAGACAGCAAAGTCCCGCCGGTGGTGTTCGCCCACGCCAAAAGCATGGATCCCGACGGCGTCAGCCAGTTTTGCTTCCTCCAGCAGCTCGCGAAGCACGCTGGCATGCTCCTTGGGGTTGCCTTCGGCGTCCAGCCCCGCGTCGCCGAAGGTGTTCAGTCCCAGCAGGATGTGGTTGGCCGCTACCGGCGCTGTGGGGTCGGAGGGAACGGACGTCATCAGGACTCCTTCAGCCAGCCTGCAAGTTCGGAGGCCCAGTAGGTCAGCACGGTATCGGCCCCGGCACGCTTGATCCCCAGGACGGATTCGGTGATGGCACCGCGCCTGTCGATCCAGCCGTTTGCCGCAGCCGCTTCGATCATGGCGTACTCACCTGAAATTTGGTAGGCCGAAACCGGCACGGGACTCATGGCTGCGACGTCGGCCAGGATGTCCAAGTAGCTCATGGCCGGCTTGACCATCACCATGTCGGCGCCCTCTTCGAGGTCCAGTTCAACTTCGAGGATGGCTTCACGGCGGTTGGCCGCGTCCATCTGGTAGGTCCGCCGGTCACCCTTGAGCTGGGAATCGACGGCTTCCCGGAAGGGGCCATAGAAAGCAGAGGCGTATTTGGCGGCGTAAGCCAAGACCGCAGTGTTCTTGTTCCCGGATTCCTCCAGCGCCTGGCGGATCACGGCGATCTGGCCGTCCATCATTCCCGACGGCCCCAGCACATGGGCGCCTGCCTCGGCCTGCGCCACCGCCATCCGGCCGTAGATCTCCAGGGTGGCGTCGTTATCCACATATCCGTCAGCATCCAGCACACCGCAGTGGCCGTGGTCGGTGAATTCGTCCAGGCAAACGTCGCCCATGATCACCAGGTCATCGCCGACTTCCGCTTTGACATCGCGGATGGCCTTGTTCAGGACACCTTCAGGGTCGAGGGACGCAGTACCCTGCGCGTCACGTACCGCCGGCACACCGAACAGCATGATGCCGCCCACGCCCAGCTCCACGGCTTCGGCTGCCGCACGCTTCAAGGAATCGGTGGTGTGCTGGACGACTCCCGGCATGGAGCTGATGGGGCTGGGTTCAGTGAGTCCTTCACGGATGAAAGCCGGCAGGATCAGGTCTGCGGGTGCCAGTCGATTCTCAGCGGTGAGCCTGCGCATGGCGGGAGTTGTGCGCAAGCGGCGGGGACGATGGTTTGGAAAGCTCATTGCGGGTTCCCTTCGTTGGCGAAAACAGATTCCAAGGCGGCCACGATGCCGTCCGGGGTTGGTTCTTTGGCTGTGGCAGCGACGGTGAGGCCGAGGCGGGAAACCTCTGCCGCCGTCGGACGTCCTATCGCGATCAGGCGGCAGGCGCCCAACGATGGGAACATCTCGGCGATGCGCCGTGCGGCACTGGGTGAAGCAGCAACTACGGCGTCCAGCGTCCCGGCCTCGAGCGCTGCCAGGGCGTCTTCCGGGGTGAGGATCGGCACCTGTCCAGTTTCGGAATCAACGACGGCGGCGGGCAGCTGCGCTTCCAGCTTCCGTCCTGTCCGGGCGGGGTAGTCTACGGTCTGGTAGGCAACAACCGTGGCCACTACCGCACCCTTCGTCGCCAAGCCTTCCCGCAGGCCGGGTGCTGCAATATCAGCCTGCGGCAGCAGTACCCGTACGGGGCCCGGTTTCCACGCAGCAAGCAATCCTTCTGCGGATTGGACCTCCGCAGGAGCCAAAGCGACGGTGAGGCCAACGGACTCAAGGACATCCCGGGATGATGGGCCGATGGTCGCCACCTTGGTTTCGGCAGGGACCAGGTCCGCGAGGGACTTTCCATGCCTTGCAGCCTTCTCCAAGAGAACCCGCACGGTGGTGACGCTGCTGAGCACCAGCCAGTCAAAGTCGCCTGCGGCCAGCCGGTCAAGAGCGTCATCGAGGGAGGCCTGGTCCTCAGCCCGTTCAAAATCGATGAGGGGCAGGACCAAAGGTGTGGCGCCCAGGCTTCCAAGGAGTGACGCCAGCGGCCTGGCACGATCGGCGCTCCTGGTAATCAGGACGCGCCGACCGCTCAGCCCTTGTGATGCATGCAGCTCAGGACGCGGCAAGGTCCGCGATCTCCGCGGCGCCGGCAGCAAGCAAGAGCTCCGCCACTTCGATGCCGAGCAACGTGGCTCCAACGTCGGTCAGGCCGTCCGTGGCCTTTTTCTCGCGCACAGTTTTGGTGCCATCCACGGCGCAGACAACGGCTTCCAAATAGAGCATGCTGCCCTTCCGGAAAGCATAGGCGCCGACGGGCGCGGCACAACCGGCTTCAAGCCTGGCCAGTACGGCACGTTCGGCCGTTACGGCCAGGCGGGTGTCGTCGTCGTTCAAGGCTGCCAGTGCCTGCGCCAGCACACCGTTGGAGCCCTCAGTGGTTCCTGCCTGACGTGGAGCCTCCTCCGTGCGGCACTCAATGGCCAGCGCGCCTTGTCCTGGTGCGGGAAGCATGACGTCCGTGGCGAAGAACTCGCTGACAGTATCCAGTCGGTCTATACGTTCCAAGCCAGCAGCAGCCAGCACCACAGCGTCAAGATCGCAGGACTTGCCCGGAACAACCTCCTCAGTGGCATTTCCGGGAAGCCCCGGGACGCGTCCAAGGCGGGTGTCCACGTTTCCGCGGATGTCCAGCACTTCGATGTCAGGCCGGGCGGCCCGGAGTTGTGCTGCCCGACGGGGTGAGCCTGTGCCCACTCTTGCCCCGCCCGGAAGCTCCGCAAGGGTCAGCCCATCGCGGGCGCATAGTACGTCCCTGACATCAACGCGCTGGGGTGTCGCAGCAATGCTGAGGCCCACGGCGGCCCCGGTGGGCAGATCCTTGAGGGAGTGCACGGCGACATCGCAGCTGTCAGCCAGCAACGCGTCACGCAACGCTGCAACGAACACGCCTGTTCCGCCCATTTGGGAAAGGGAACCGGTCTTGACGTCGCCTTCGGTCTTGATGTGAACGAGCTCCACCGGGAAGCCGCCAACCGCAGCCAATTTGTCTGCCGTTTGCTGCGTCTGCGTCAGAGCCAGTTTGCTGGCCCTTGTGCCGATGCGAACGGTCACTTTGCTGCCTCCGAAGCCGGGTAGGCATCATGGCCGGTACCGGTGGTAGTGCCAACCTCTGCAATGACGGGCTTGGCGCCTCGGAAGTTCTCGCAGCAATTGGGCCGGCACACGTCGTACCAAGGTCCAAGGTCCGTGACATGGGGACGGTCGGCGATGTTGTTCTCCACTGTCCGTTCGCAGATCAGGTCCACCAGGCCGGATACGAAAGCCGCATGCGTCCCCGGGGTAGGAACGCGAGTGGCTTCGATGTCCAGGTTCTTGCAGGTTTCCAGGGCCTCGGTGTCGAGGTCCCAGGCAACTTCCATGTGATCGCTGACGAAGCCAAGGGGAACAATGACCACACCGCGGACGCCCTGGGGCGCTATTTCCTCAAGGTGGTCGTTGATGTCCGGTTCCAGCCACGGGATGTGCGGTGCACCGGAGCGGGACTGGTACACAAGATCCCAGGCGACGTTCGGTGCCACAACGTCCATGATGGCCTTGGCATTTGCCAGGTGCTGGGCTGCGTATGCGGAGCCTTCTGCGAATTCGCGCGGCTCGTCGTCGGAGCTTCCGGCGGCCTCGGCGTCCCTGGTGGGAATCGAGTGCGTTGCGAACAACACGCGGATCCTGGCGTCAGGGTCGGTTTCGCCAGCTGCGGCCAACTTGCCACGGATCTCTTCAAGACCCGCTGCCGTACCCTCAAGGAAGGGCTGGACTACGCCGGGGTGGTCGAAGTACTGGCGGATCTTGTCCACCTGAAGCTTGCCGTCCAGACCGGTTTCCGTCAGGGCAATGCCGATGTCTTCGCGGTACTGGCGGCAGCTGGAGTAACAGGAGTAGATGCTGGTGGTGAGCATCAGGATCCGGCGGTGTCCGGCGTCGTACGCGTCCTGCAGGACCGGCGCGATGTAGGGATCCCAGTTACGGTTGCCCCACAGAACCGGCAGCTCAATTTCCCGCTTGGCCAGTTCAGCCTCAATGGCGGCCTTCAGCTCACGGTTCTGCTGGTTGATGGGGCTGATCCCGCCAAACGCGCGGTAGTGGTGCGAGACCTCTTCGAGGCGCTCGTCCGGGATGCCCCGGCCACGGGTGACGTTGCGCAGGAAGGGGATGACGTCGTCCTGGCCTTCGGGACCACCAAAGGACGCAAGAAGCACGGCGTCGTAGCGTTTGGCTTCCTGGCGGCCGCGCTCAGTGATGGCGTTGGGTGCTGTGGAAACTTCGGGGCCGGTCATGCGAGAACCTCGGCAATCTCGGCCGCCGTGACGCGGCGGCCGGTGTAGAAGGGGATTTCTTCGCGCACGTGGTGGCGTGCCTCGGTGGAGCGCAGGTGGCGCATCAGGTCCACCAGGTCCACCAGGTCAGGTGCCTCGAGACCGAGGATCCATTCCCAGTCGCCCAGAGCGAACGAGGAGACGGTGTTGGAAATGACCTGCGGGAATTCGCGGCCCAGCATGCCGTGGTCGCGGAGCATCTTGCCGCGTTCTTCCGTCGGAAGCAGGTACCACTCATAGGAGCGCACGAACGGGTAGACGCAAAGCCAGGTGCTGGGCTCCACGCCGCGGGCGTAGGCGGGCACATGGCTCTTGGAGAACTCGGCTTCGCGGTGCACGCCCATGGCGGACCAAACGATGTCGGTTCCTGCAAAAAGCTTGCTGCGGCGGATGGAGCGGACTGCGGACTGAAGGTCCTCCGGCTTGGGGCCGTGGAGCCACACCATGATGTCAGCATCCGAGCGCATTGCCGAGACGTCGTAGCTACCGCGCAGGATCACGCCGCCGTCGGCGAGCTTCTCCGCAAGGGCTTCGAATTCCTGGGCAGCATCGCCGCTGCGCAGAACGTCGGCCGAGCGCTTGAAGACCGTCCACAGCGTGTAGAACTGTTCTTCGGTTTCAGCAGTTTTAGTGACAGATTCGGCAGAAGTGTGGCTCATGGTTCAAGTTTGCCCCGTGCCAGCCCCTAAGTCGAAACGGATCAGTTCTACAGCGCGTAGAAGTGACACAAATCACAGACGGGAGTGCTTTTGGCCCCATCCCGTCGCCAGCTGCCCCCGGGTGTCCGCCACCACGGCCGCCAAGCCATTTCCGGCCAGCCAGCCGCCCACGACAGTCAAGCCATCCACTTCGGCACACGCTTTGCGCACCTGCGCAACCCGCTGTTTATGACCAACGGCAGCAAAGGGCAGGGCGCCGGACCAGCGCACCACATCCCAATCAACAATGTCCGCACGGGACACCGGAACCGTCAACAATGCTGACGCGTCCTCCAGGGCCGCAGCCAAGAGGGAACCGTCGTCGGTGGCGGATTCCGCTCCCCCACCAGTCTCTTCGCGCCGCCCATAGGAAAGTCGCAGGACATGCGTACCCGGACCGGCTTCTGCTGCCAACCAATCCCACTTGGCAGTCGCGTGCGTCAGTGCCTTGGCTTTGATTCCGGGGGTCTGCGGCGCAACCAGGATGCCTGTGCCCCTGGGCCTTCGATCCAACTCCGGCAAGTCCACCACCATCGTCACCAGGCTGACCAACGGCCCCGGAGCGGGACGCAGGCCGGACAACCCGGGCAGGGACGGCTCCAGCAGCCCGACGGCGGCAGGACCGTCGAGCGCGACGACCAGCCGGCCGGCGTCGTACGCGGAATCGCCCGCGGTAACCAGCCAGCCATCGCGGGTCCTCACGACGGCATCGGCATGTTTGCCGGTCAGCAAATCGACTCCGCGCTTCCGTAGGTCGCCGACCAACGCAGCCACCAGAGTGTTCATGCCACCCTTCAAACCGGCGACGGCGGACCCTGGCTTTGCTGGACTGGAGGCGGAGCCGGTGGCGTGCTTGCGCTGCGCCGCGACAGCGGCAGCAAGCGAACCGTGCTTGCGGATACCTGCCCTGAGCCCGGGTGCAACCATGTCAATGTCCAGGAGGCCGGGATCGGCGGAGTGAACGCCACCCACTACCGGGGACACCAAACGTTCCAGGACCTTCTTGCCCATACGGACACGTACCAATGATGAGACGCTGGTGACCTCGGCAGAGGTTCCGATCGATGCAGGCAGCCAGCGGTCCATGGATGCCCTGATGGCGCCGATCAGCCCCAGGGAACGGCGGACTTCCCGGTCCCAGGGATTGGCGGGAATGCCCAGGACGCCGGTCTTGGGCAGTTCCTGCGGGCCATCCGGCAATTGCACCCAGGCACCTCCAGGGTGTGGGGAAACGATGTTGTCCGCCAAGCCGAGTTCGCGCGCTAGGTCGGCTACGGCCGGAGACCGTGTGGCGAAGGACTCGGCGCCGCTGTCAAGGCGCAGTCCCGCCACGACGTGGCTCCCAACGCAACCTCCCCACTCCTGGCGTGCCTCCAGGACCGTGACAGACATGCCCGCCAAAGCGAGTTCCCGCGCAGCGAGAAGGCCCGAGATCCCTCCACCCACCACCACGGCGGTTTCCTTAGGTGGGTGCGTCTTTGGAGTTGAGTGTCCCCCGCGCATTGGCCCTACTCTGCGGCGATCGAGTGGATGAGCTCCACGACGCGCGTCAGTACCGTGGGGTCCGTCTCCGGAGGAACGCCGTGGCCGAGGTTCAGGACATGGCCCGGCGCGTGCGCGCCTGCCGCGATGACCTCGCGGACGTGTGCTTCAAGGACCTCCCACGGTGCCGAAAGCAGCGCGGGATCGATGTTCCCCTGCAACGGCACTGTTCCACCCAAGCGACGATTGGCCTCATCGAGGGGCAGGCGGTAGTCAACGCCCACCACGTCCACCCCGACATCGCGCATGGCGACCAGGAGCTCGGACGTGCCGGTGCCGAAGTGAATCAGCGGAGCCCCCAAACCGCGGACGTGGTCGAGGGCCCGCGTCGAGGCAGGTGCCACGTACTTGGTGTAGTCGGCCAGACCCAGGGATCCTGCCCAGGAGTCAAAGAGTTGTGCGGCCGAAGCGCCGGCCTCAAGTTGCGCCTGCAGGAACATGCCGGAAGTATCGGCTGCCCAGTTCGCCAAGGCTTCCCACGTTTCAGGATCAGCGTGCATCATGGTCCGCGGGCCGAGGTGGTCACGCGACGGCTTTCCCTCAACCATGTAGGCAGCAAGGGTGAACGGTGCACCGGCGAACCCGATCAGCGGCGTCTTGCCAAGTTCGGCAACGGTCAGGCGGACGGCTTCGCGGATGGGTTCAAGCGCTTCCCAGGTCAGGGTGGGAAGTGCCGCCACGTCCTCAGCCGTGCGCACGGGCTTGTCCAAAACCGGGCCCACACCGGGGACGATGTCAACGCCCACCCCGGCAAGCTTCAAGGGGATGACGATGTCGGAGAAGAAGATTGCGGCATCGACGTCGTGGCGGCGGACCGGCTGAAGCGTGATCTCAGCGGCCAGCTCGGGCCTCAGGCATGAGTCCAGCATCGCAACGCCCTCGCGCACCTTCAGGTACTCGGGCAGGGAGCGACCGGCCTGGCGCATGAACCACACGGGCCTGCGGGAGGGCGTGCCACCGCGGTAGGCCGTGATCAACGGGGAGTCCGAGGTGCGGCCGTCCTTCAGCGGGTGGTTGGCGCCGAGGGTTCCCGCCGGGGCGGTGGAGGCCGTACTGTTGGATGCTGCCGCGCTAGAAGTCATGCCTTCGATTGTGCCGAAAATCCGGGGCAAAAGATAACGACAAGCTGTCACGTCGCGCCCCGCCCGGGCCGTTGTGGCCGGGATCACTCGCCTGCGTGTGGATCACCACGGCGCCACATTGTTCTACCGGGCTACGAAAAAGCTATGATTGGGGTGCTGTGGTTCTTTTCTCATTGGTGGCTACACACGCCGACATCGACCTCGAAACTGTCGCTCAGTTGAGCAACGGTTCCTCTGGGCTTGCCTCCGCTGCCCTCATCGATTCCCCTGTGGTTTCCGGAACGGTGGTGTTGGCCACCTGCAACCGCTACGAGGTTTACGGGGAAACAGCCAATGGGGCCGACCTTGAAGCAGCCCGCTCCGCCCTCGTTTCGCAGATCAGTGAGCTGAGCGGCCTCAACGAGCAACTCGTATCCCGCTCCTTCGCCACCCACACTGGAGCCGATGTCACCAGGCACCTCTTCGCCGTGAGCGCGGGCCTGGACTCCGCGGTTGTGGGCGAACGGGAAATCGCCGGCCAGGTACGCCGGGCACTGATTACCGCCCAGCAGGAAGGCACGGCAAGCTCCGGGCTCGTCCGGCTTTTCCAGGCGGCTTCCAAGACCGCCAAGGATGTCGGTGCGCAGACTGCCCTCGGCTCCCGCGGCCTCTCCATCGTCTCCGTTGCGTTGGACCTCGCCACTGACCTCGCTGAAAACGATGATTGGTCGACCAAACAGGTAGTCGTCTTCGGTACCGGAGCGTACGCCGGCGCCACAATGTCGCTGCTCAGGGAACGCGGCTGCACTGAGGTCTCCGTCTATTCTTCCTCCGGCCGCGCCGAAGGCTTCGTCGCCACCCGCGGTGGGACCGCGCTCGACGCCGACACGCTCCCCGCTGCTGTTGCCGCAGCTGACGTCATGATTGGCTGCAGCGGTTCCGACAACCGGGTTGAGGCCGCTGAACTTGCCCGCGTCCGGGAAAACTCGGGCAAGCCGTTGATCGCGATCGACCTTGCCCTTACCCATGACTTCGACCCCGCTGTGGGAGAACTCGACGGCGTTGAGCTCCTGACGCTTGAGTCCGTTCGTCTCGCCGCACCCCAGGAACAGGCAGAATCGCTGTCCCAGGCCAGCGCAATCGTCACCGGGGCTGCCGCGTCCTTCGAGTCAGAGCGCGAGGCCCGGTCTGTGGACACGGCCATTGTGGCGCTGCGACGCCACACCATGAATGTCCTGGACGCCGAGATGGAAAAGGTGCGCGCCCGCCACGGTTGCACTGCTGCCGCCGAAGAGGTTGAGTTCGCGCTGCGCCGCATGGTCAAGCAACTCCTCCACATCCCGACGGTCCGTGCCCGCGAACTCGCTGCCAACGGCCAACAAGATGACTATGTAGCCGCCCTTGAGGCCCTCTACGGCATCCAGGTGGAACAGCCGCAGTCAGCAACCCCGGCCGCGGAGTGCCCCGTGGACCACCAGCAACTCCGCTCCGAAAGCGCCTGACGCAACCGCTAGGCGAAAGCGTTCACGCCCGTCATCCCAGCGGAAAGCTCCCACAGTTTCCTTGCCGCGTCCTTGTCGACGGCGTGGGGGTCTACTCCCTGATAACGCGCCAGCGGTGACTCCTTCTCCGTGGGATGCGCTATATCGCAGTCCTCGCAGTAGACACCGCCCTTGCCAGCCAGCGCTTTGGACGTAGCAGCCCACAGCGACGTCGCTGCGCCTTGTTCCGGCGTCTTGAAACCCTCACGAAGATTGCCCTCGGCGTCCATCCAGCCTGCGGCCACCATCTCTTCCTTGGGCAAGTGACGTTGCAGCTCGGTCATGATGCCCCCAGGGTGCACCGCGAAGGCACGCACGCCGAAGGCCCGGCCCAGCCGGTCCAACTCGACGGCAAAAAGCGCATTCGCGGTCTTGGCCTGGCCATAGGCTCGCCATTTGTCGTAGCCGGCAGTGAAATTGATGTCGTCGAACCGGATGGAGGACAGCTTGTGGCCGGTGGAGGACAAGGAAACAACGCGGGCGTCACCGGAAGCAGCCAAGGCCGGCCAGAGAACGTTGACCAGAGTGTAGTGCCCCAGATGATTGGTGGCGAACTGCGCTTCCCACCCCGGCCCCACACGCTGCTCTGGACTTGCCATGATGGCGGCGTTGTTGATCAGGATGTCCAGGGTGCTCTGCCCTTCCAGGAAGCGTGCCGCAAAATCCTTCACGCTGCCTTGGTCTGCCAGATCCAGTTGGTCAATCTGTACGTCGTTGGCCAGGCCGGCTTCCGCAAGGACGACTCGGGCGTGCTCCAGCCTGCGGGCCGGAACCGTTACCTGCGCTCCGGCTGAAACCAGGGCACGCACCGTTTCCAGTCCGAGGCCTGAGTATCCGCCGGTCACAATAGCCGTCCTGCCTGAGAGGTCGACTCCCGACACAACGTCCATGGCCGTGGAGCCGTGTCCGAATTCCGAACCAAGCGGCTGCTGGGGTGTATCCGTGATTTCGCTCATGGTTGAGCTTCCCAGACGCACCGGCCCGGCAGCAACGAACTAGTAGCTCGGCTTCCCGGGCTCCACGTCGCGGACCCAGGCGAGAATGCCGCCGTCGAGATGCCGGACGCGGCTGTAGCCCGCCTTCTGCGCAGCTTCCAGGGCAGCAGCGGAGCGCGTACCGGCCTTGCAATGGAAGATGATGTCCTTGTCCAGCGGCAAGTCCACCCACGCCTCACCGGAGAGGATCCTGCCCTGCGGTATGAGGACGGAACCGTCGATGCTCACGATGCTGTGCTCGCCCGATTCGCGGACATCCACCAGCTCGAAGTCCCTCTCCCCAGACTCCCGCTCAGCCAGCAGTCCGGCGAGTTCCTTGGCGGACACGGTGTGGTCCCGGTCAGTCGGAGCCAAGGGCGTCACACCACAAAAGGCCTCGTAGTCGGTGAGTTCGGTGATGGGGTCGGCTTCCGGATCCTTCGAAACCCTGATCTCGCGCCAGCTGCCGCCCAAGGCGTCAAAGAGCGCGACGCGTCCCAGCAATGAACGCCCGACGCCGGTAATCAGCTTCACCGCTTCGGTCACCATGAGCGAGCCAACCGCTGCGCACAACATGCCGAAAACCCCGCCCTCACCACAGGACGGCACGGAGCCGGCGGGTGGCGCTTCGGGATACAGGTCCCGGTAGGTAGGTCCGTGGTCAGCCCAGAAAACACTTACCTGGCCGTCAAAACGGAAGATGGAACCCCATACGTAAGGTTTGCCGAGAATGGCTGCGGCGTCGTTCACGAGGTATCGGGTGGCGAAGTTGTCGGCGCCATCCAGTATGAGGTCATACTGCGCAAACAAGTCCAGGGCGTTCGAGGAGTCGAGGCGAACGTTGTGCAGCACCACGCTCACCAACGGATTGAGTTCGGTGATGGCATTGCGTGCGGACTCGATCTTTGGAATGCCCACGTCCTTGACGCCGTGGATGACCTGGCGCTGCAGGTTGCTGAGGTCAACCACGTCATCGTCCACTATGCCGAGCGTGCCAACACCGGCAGCCGCCAAATACAACAGGGCCGGGGAACCAAGTCCCCCTGCGCCTATGACGAGGACTTTCGCATTCTTAAGCCTGCGTTGGCCCACGGCGCCGATTTCCGGAATGATGAGATGCCGGGAGTATCGCTCCACCTCGGCCGGCGTGAGTTCGGCAGCAGGTTCAACGAGGGGCGGCAGGACAGCGGGCGCAGCAGAGTGGGCAGCAACAATTGAGGCCATACCCCAATGTATGCCTGCCGATGCCGCCCGGTCATATTACCCACGAGTAGAGTGGTCATAACTGCAAAGGAAAGGCGGCAGACTGTGGCTGACGGCACACGGGCAAACGATGGGGCACCAGCCAAGCAGGAACGGGCTGGTTCAACGCGTTCACCAAGGTTGCCGCGGGACGAGCGCCGCGCACAGTTACTGAACGCGGCGTTGGAAGTATTCGTCTCCAACGGTTTCCATGGCGCTGCCATGGACGAAATCGCAGAGGCTGCCCACGTGAGCAAGCCTGTGCTGTACCAGCACTTCCCCTCCAAGCGAGAGCTCTACATGGCCCTCCTGGACAGCCACTTGGCAACGCTGACGGAACTGATGCTCAGTGCCTTGAACTCCACCACGGACAACAAGGAACGCGTTAAGGCTGTGATGCGCGCCTATTACAGGTTTATCGCTGATGACGACCAAGCCCACCGCTTGGTGTTCGAGTCCGACCTTATTAATGATCCCGATGTCAGCTCCCGTTTGGAGACTTTCAACAAGACGTTCGCCGACGCAGTCGCCCACGTCATTGCGGAAGACACCAAGCTGCCGCCCCTGGAGGCACAACTTCTTGGCCGTGGTCTGGCTGGAATGGCGCAGGTCAGCGCGCGGTACTGGCTTGAAACGGATGGAAACCTGGACCTCGATGTGGCCAGTGATCTGATCTATCGTTTAGCTTGGCGCGGAATCAGTCGATTCCCCAAAGAGTCCTAGGCTACAAATAGAGGACTGACTTAACACTTGATTGGCTTGGAGGCCTTGCTGTGGAAGTAAAGATCGGCATTCAGAACGTTGGCCGTGAAATCGTGCTCGAATCCGCTTTGGATGCCGATGCCGTTGCCAAGATCGTGGCCGAAGCCGTGTCCAAGGGCTCGGAACTGCGCCTGACCGATGAGAAGGGCCGCCAGATCATCGTCCCCGGCAGTGTCCTGGGTTACGTGGAGATTGGCGCCGAGGAAGTCCGCCGCGTCGGTTTCGGCGCCCTCTAGGGCATTGCCCACCTAACGTCGTCCGCTAAGGAGTCTTAATGCTTTCACTCGTGGTGGTGGTTCTGGCCACCGTTGCCACCGGCTTCATCGTGTGGGCCAACGACAAGAGGCACGGCAAGTACGGCATCGCCTTGCCGGCCGGCGTCTCTGCAGCCGTGGGCACCCTGAGCTGGATCGCTTTCATTAGTGCCGGTCTGGGCTACCAGCCAGGCGCAACGTGGATCCCTTGGGTCCTGCCGATCGTTCTGGGGACAGCTGCCGCCGCCGGCGTAGTGGTCTTCCTGGGCCGAACACGCACCCAGCACGATACTGCCGCCCTGACCAAAGCACTGAGGCTCTAACAGCGACAACCAAGCAACAGTGACCATCGCCCCTCGGGTGATGGTCACTGTTGCTTTAACGCTCCGCCAGTCCTGTTCAGGCGCCCCGATAGCGCTCCGGCTGGGCGGCGGCACCAATCCCGGCTGCGGCCTCACTCACGGAAGCCGCGGCGGCGACGTCGCGTTGGGTCACCTGCCCACCCGCATCGTGGGAGACGTAGCGCACGAACACCCGGTTGTAACGCCAGTCAAGATCCGGATGATGGTTTTGTTCTTCGGCGATCCGGCCGATCGCGGCGATAAGAGCCAGGGCCAGGGCTGCCGTCGGGGTTTTATAGACGGTGACGAGGCCATCCTGATATCTCCAGTCCGGAAGGTCCCGAAGAGCGCCTTCGACATCCGCCTGAGTCAGGTGGTCATCGTTGCCCGCCACGACTACTCCTTCCACACAGGAGAACCCTGCATCTAGAGGAACTCTGCCCGGCCCTCCATGGCTGAGGACGCCAAGGCGTGCTCTCGCCGCGGAATCCGGCCTGCTTGCTTGGCCAGCCTACCGGCGATGACGGCGTGTTTGAAGGCTTCGCCCATCTGTACCGGGTTCTGCGCCCTGGTCACTGCGGTGGCCAACAGGACGGCGTCGCAGCCCAACTCCATGGCGAGGGCGGCGTCGGATGCCGTCCCGATTCCAGCATCGAGCACCACCGGGACTGAGGCCCGGGACACGATGAGCTCGATGTTGTGCGGGTTCAGGATGCCGAGGCCCGTCCCAATGGGTGAGCCCAACGGCATGACGGCAGTGGCTCCCAGGTTCTCGAGCCTGAGTGCCAGTACGGGATCATCATTGGTATAGGCGAAAACCTTGAAGCCCCGGTTCACCAGTTGTTCCGTTGCATCCACCAGCTCCACGGCGTCCGGAAGCAGTGTGTGTTCGTCCGCGATGACTTCCAGCTTCACCCAGTCGGTCTCCAGGGCCTCGCGCGCCAGTTCAGCGGTCATCACGGCGTCCTTGGCAGTGAAGCAACCCGCCGTGTTGGGCAGCACGCGGATGCCATGGTCCACAAGGAGTTGGAAGAGCGATCCGGTTTCGGCCGGCGAGTAGCGCCGCATGGCCACAGTGGTGAGCTCGGTCCCGGAGGCCAGGAGTGCGGCGCCCAGACCGTCCAGGCTCGGGGCACCTCCTGTCCCCATGATCAGGCGGGAGCCGAATTCGACGCCCTCGATCACCAGCGCGTCGGTAGGTACGTCCGTGGTGCGGACCTCAGTGTTTGCTGTTGTCATGCTTCAGCCTCCTTGGACTGCGGTAACGAGTTCGAGTTCGTCTCCGGCGGCGAGCGCTGTCGCAGACCATTGGCTGCGCGGCACCACCTCGGAATTGCGCGCGACGGCGACACCCAGCTTGCCGCCGTCGGCTGCCTGTCCGCGGTGGTCCAGGACGCGGCCGGTGACAGCGGTGACGAGTGTGCTGACGGAAGCGTCCTCCGGCACTGCGTGGTCGGATCCGTTGAGTTTGATGTTCATGCTGTTTCCTTACTCGGAACGTGTGCCGGCGTAAGAGCCCGCGATAGGGATGTGTTCGTGGCGAAACGGTCCGGACGGAAGTGCGCCCATCGGGGGTCTGCCGAACCGTTGATCAGGTCGCACACGATCCTGGCGGCCACGGGTGTCAGGAGAACACCGTGACGGAAGAATCCTGTGGCGATCACCAGCCCGTCAACGTCTCCGCTGGTAGTGGCGACGCGGCCAAGAAGCGGTGCATTATCCGGAGTCCCGGGGCGGGCCCGGGCTGTTGCTTCAAGGAGTTCCAATTCCGCCACGGCAGGGACCAGGGTTTGGGCATCCCGCAGAAGTTGATATACGCCGCCGGCTGAGACAGCGTTGGATGACGCAGACAAGCCGTCCTCGCGTTGGGTGGCCCCGATGACCACGGTGCCATCATCCCGGGGAACGATGTACACCGGTACGCCGCGCACCATGCCGCGGACTGTGGAAGTCACCAACGGCCGCAGGTGGTCGGGGACGCGAAGCCTGAGGATGTCGCCGTATACCGGCCTCACAGGAAGGCTGAGACCGTCAGGGAGTCCGGACAACTCCACGGCCCCCAGACCGTTGGCCACCACGGTTTCACTGGCGTGGACAGTGGCGCCGGAGTCGAGCTCCACTCCTGAGACGCGCCCACCGTCCCACAACAACCGGCGGGCGCCGGCACGGACCCCGTACCCGTCATCCGTTCCGTGCACCCACGTAGCGTCCCGGTGCGAGTGGTTCTCCAGTTCAGTCACCAGGCAGGCCGCCAGCTTCCGGGGATCCACTTGGTGATCGGCTGGGATGTCGAAGGCGCAGGAGATTTGCGGGCTGAGGAGCGGCTCGCGCACCCTCGCGTCGCGAAGGGCCAGTGGTTCAACGGCCAGGCCGGCTCCAAGCTGTACGGCGCGGAGATCGGCGAGCGCCCTGCGGTCGGCGGCGTCGGCACCCACGGCGAGTGTCGGCGTCGCGCGGTATCCAGTGTCAGTACCTTCACGGGAAAGTGCGTCCGCGAAGGACGGCCACAGGTGCGAAGACTCCAGCATCAGTTCCAGGAGGTCTTCCTCCTGGTAGTGCAGTTCGCTGACAGGGGCAAGCATCCCTGCCGCAGCGTAAGTGGCTCCGGTTGCCGGTGCGGGATCGACCAGTGCCACCGAGCGGCCCAGCCGCCGGGCTCCGTGGGCGATGCCAAGGCCAATAATGCCGCCCCCAACGACCGCCACGTCTGCGTGGAGGGGGGTATGGCGGGATTCTGCCATTCGTTTCCTTCCCTACGCCGGTACTAGCCGGATCAGGTCAAGCGGTCGGCGCTGAAGCCCTCTCAGCCGGACGGTCATATAACGAACGTCGCGGCTCCCGCAGTACGTGCCCAGTTTAGAGGAACTACTCTGGTTTCCATGACCCAGCCTGATGCCCTCTCCGCCGCCCGCCTGTACTTGTGCACCGATGCCCGCAAACAGCAAGGCGATTTCGAAGACTTTGTGGACGCCGCTTTCGAGGGCGGCGTGGACATCATCCAACTCCGCGACAAGGCGCTGGAAGCGGCCGAAGAATTGGAAATGCTGGCTGTCCTGCGCAGCGTGGCCCAACGTCATGGAAAGCTTTGGGCAGTGAACGACCGCGCCGATGTTGCCGGTATTTCCGGGGCTCCGGTGTTCCATGTCGGCCAAAAGGACCTCCCTTTGACGGCCGCCCGGGCCCTCCTGCCGAACGTCACGGGAATAGGCCTGTCCACGCACACCACTACGCAGATCGATGCCGCAATCGCCGCGTCGTCGAGCCCCACCGGACTGGACTATTTCTGTGTCGGCCCCGTCTGGGCAACACCGACCAAGCCCGGTCGGCAAGCCGTCGGTCTGGACCTGGTCACATTTGCCGCGAAAGCGGTCAAACACGCAGAAGTGGATCTCCCCTGGTTCGCCATCGGCGGCATCGACCACAGCAACGTGGAGCAGGTGGTTGCCGCTGGCGCCAGCCGCATCGTCGTCGTCCGGGCCATCACTGAGGCCACGGATCCGACGGCGGCCGCCAAGTCGCTGTTGCAGGCACTGGACACCGTATAGCGGAAGCAAGCGGCCAGGAGGTTACGCAGTCAGGCCGAGGCCTGTCATCCGTCGTGCGTGCTTCTCGGCGAGGTCGCCGGTCAGCCTCTTGACTGCTGCACGGGCGTCGCCGCCGCTCCTCAGCGTGGGCCCCAGCTGCGGGTGTTCCGTGCCGACGCGTTGGGCCTGCGTCAGTGCTTCGCCCACCAGTCGGCGGCCCCAGAGGGCCAGACGCGAGGCCAAGCGGGGGTCATCGGCCAGTGCCCGCCTGAGCAGGACACGCAGGACCTCCGTTGCCTGATCGGGAGAAGCCACGCGATCAACGAACTGTTGGGTCGTGGCATCAAGGAATACCGCGACGGCCCTGTAAAAGTCCGATGACACGGTATCGATGACGTAGGCCTTCATGACGGATTCGAACCAGTCCCCTGGCTTGGTGCGTTCATGGAAGTGGTCGAAGGAGCGCTGGAACGGCAGCATGGCCTCTTCGGGATCGATGCCCATCTCGGCCAGCCGATCGTTGAGGAGTGCAAAGTTTCCGTAGGCGCCCACGGCGATTTTTGCCAAGACTGAGCGGTCATGAAGCGTGGGGGCGTAGCGGGAATCGACGGAGAGCCGCCCAAACGCTGACAACTCGCCATATGCCATTGCTCCAAGCAGCTCCGCGGCGAGTTGCCCGGTTGAAGCTGCAGCGTCCGGGGAAGTGCCCATGATCCAAGACTATCCGCCGGATTCGGGCTAACCTGATTTTCGTGTCACATCATCGGATTGCACCCAACGTCGACGATTCGTCGGACCAGCTTGCCGCCGCACTGGCTGCCCTGAGGACCGAGCTGGACCTTCCTGGTGCATATCCGGCAGCGGCCGTAGCAGAAGCACGCCAAGCCGTGGAAACCCTGAAGTTACCGGACCGGGACATGCGCGAAATCCCCTTCCTGACCATCGACCCTGCCACGTCGACAGACCTGGACCAGGCGTTGTTCATGGACCGCTCCGGTGACGGATACAAGGTTCTCTACGCCATCGCCGACGTGCCGGCCTTCGTGGTCCCCGGCGGCGCCCTGGATGCCGAGACACGGCAGCGCGGGCAGACGTTCTACGCTCCTGACGGGCGGATCCCCCTGCACCCGGAGGTCATCAGCGAGAACGCCGGAAGCCTGCTGGCCGGCCAGGTCTGCAGTGCGTTCGTCTGGGAATTCGAGCTGGATGCGCAAGCGGATGTGGTGGCAGTGTCGATGGCGCGCGCTGTTGTTCGCAGCACTTCCAAGCTGAGCTACACGGGCGCCCAGCAGCAGATCGACGACGGAACAGCCCCACCCGTCCTGCAACTCCTGAAAGAAGTTGGCCTCAAGCGCGTTGAACTCGAACGGCTGCGCGGGGGCGCAAGCCTCAACATGCCGGAACAGGAAATAGTACAAGCGACCGACGGCGGCGGGTACAGGATCGCTGCCGCCCCGTCCTTGCCTGTGGAGGACTGGAATGCCCAGATCTCCCTCATGACCGGCATGGCCGCCGCCCAACTGATGCTTGACGGGAAGGTTGGCATCCTGCGGACCATGCCCGCGCCGGACGACCGTTCGCTGCTCCATTTCAAACGGCAGACCGTCGCACTGGGAAAGCCTTGGGACGGCAAGACCTCCTACGGCGAATACCTCCGGACGCTGGACGCATCCGATCCCAAGCAACTGGCCATCCTGCACTCGGCCGGCACCTTGTTCCGCGGCGCCGGCTACACTCCGTTTGACGGGGAGGTGCCCGCCAATGTGGTTCAGGCAGCCATTGGAGCTCCCTACGCCCACACCACCGCACCGTTGCGGCGGCTCATTGACCGTTTTGTCCTGGTGATCTGCGAAGCCCTGAGCAATAACCACCCGATACCGGCCTGGGCGCGTGATGCCCTGCCCTCCCTGCCCGACATCATGGCGTCCTCGGATCAGCTGGCCGGACGCCTCGAGCGCGCCGCCTTGGACACTGTGGAAGCGGCGCTGGTGGCCAACCACGTCGGGCAGGAGTTTGACGCCGTGGTCATATCCGGGTCCAAGCCTTCAAACGGCAATGCCAACGGAAAAGGCACGGGCAACGGTAACGGCAATGGAAACGGGAGCGGTCCTTACGGCGTCGTCCAGATTGCCGAACCTGCCGTGACTGCCCGCTGCGACGGCGAGTTGGAGTCCGGGACCAACGTTCGGGTACGGCTGGTGAAGGCCGATATTGCCAGCAGGGAGATCCGGTTCCAACTGCTTCCCTGACGGCCTTCCCGGCGGCGATCCGGGCTTTGCCGGCGCCAGAGGATAGACTAAGCCTGTAGTAATGGATGCCCGGTCGTTGATTCAGTGAATTTTTGAACTCAACAAGCCCGCCCCTACGCGATCTTGAGATGTACCAACTGGTCACCAGTGCCAGTACTTAGATAGCCCGCGATCGGCTTCCACTGGATTTGCTTGCGCGCCCGTTCGTGCTCCGGTACGGCTCCGCCGCCCCCGTTGAGCATGCAGCGCCAATGCCCAAATGAATAAGGAAACTCCCTGTGAGTGAATTGCATACCCATGAAGTCCTGACGGACTCCACCGGAACTGAAACCATCGAGCCCGAGGAAACGATCACCTCGGATGAGACGCCCCACGAGATCGAAGAAAAGTCGTTCGCTGACTACAACGTCCGCGCGGACATTGTTGAGTCCTTGGCCGACGCCGGGATCACCCATCCCTTCCCCATCCAGGCAATGACCCTGCCCGTAGCCCTGAGCGGCCACGACATCATCGGCCAGGCCAAGACCGGTACAGGCAAGACACTGGGCTTCGGCATTCCCGCGCTCCAGCGTGTGGTCGGCCGCGACGACGCCGGCTACGAAAAGCTTGCTGTCCCGGGCGCACCCCAGGCCCTGGTGATCGTCCCCACGCGTGAACTCGCGGTGCAGGTTGCCAACGACCTCCAGACTGCTTCACGCAAGCGCAACGCCCGCATCGCGACCATCTACGGCGGCCGTGCCTACGAGCCCCAGATCGATGCCCTGCAGAAGGGCGTCGAAATCGTTGTCGGTACCCCGGGCCGCCTGATCGACCTCTACAAGCAGAAGCACCTGAGCTTGAAGAACGTCAAGATGGTGATTCTTGATGAGGCGGACGAAATGTTGGACCTTGGCTTCCTCCCGGACGTTGAGACCCTGATCGCCGGCACCCCTGCCGTTCGGCAGACGCTGCTCTTCTCGGCCACGATGCCCGGCCCCGTGATCGCGATGGCACGCCGCTACATGACGCAGCCAACCCACATCCGCGCTGCTGATCCGAACGATGAAGGCCTCACCAAGCGCGATATCCGCCAGCTCATCTACCGTGCCCACAGCATGGACAAGACCGAAGTCGTGGCACGTATCCTGCAGTCACGCGGGCGCGGCCGGACCATCATCTTCACCAAGACCAAGCGCACCGCAGCGAAAGTTGCCGAGGAACTCGTCGACCGCGGATTCGCCGCTGCGGCCATCCACGGCGACCTTGGCCAGGGTGCCCGCGAGCAGGCCCTCCGGGCCTTCCGCAACAACAAGGTGGACGTCCTGGTAGCAACCGACGTTGCCGCCCGCGGCATCGACGTCGACGACGTCACGCACGTCATCAACTACCAGTGCGTTGAAGACGAGAAGATTTACTTGCACCGTGTTGGCCGCACCGGCCGCGCAGGCAACAAGGGCACTGCCGTCACGTTCGTGGACTGGGACGACATGCCCCGCTGGGGCCTGATCAACAAGGCCCTGGGACTCAGCGTTCCCGAGCCTGTTGAGACGTACTCCTCCTCACCGCACCTCTACACCGATCTGGACATCCCCGAGGGCACCAAGGGCAGGCTGCCGCGCAACAAGCGCGTCCTCGCCGGCGTAGACGCCGAGGTACTTGAAGACCTTGGCGAGACCGGCAAGAAGAACGCACGCTCCGGCAGTTCCGGCCGGGACGGCGGACGCGATGGCGGCCGTGGCCGCGACGGGGGACGTGGCCGTTCCGGCAAGTCCGGCGACTCCGACTCCAGCGAATCCAAGGGCGATGGTGGACGCAACCGTACGCGCCGCCGTCGTACGTCAGAAGGCGAAGCAGCCCCAGCGGCCGGCGCCTCAGACGCCCGCACGGCCGCATCGGACAGCGCTGAAAAGCCTGCCAGGACGCGTCGTACCCGCACGCGCCGCCGCAACGGCGAAGTGGTCTCCGGTGAGACTGCAGCTGCCCAGTCCGGCAGCGCCGAGGCCTAAAAACCTCAATGACTGAAACTGTTTGGGCGCCGGACGGCGGCAATTTGGTGGTGCACGCGGACAACGCGGAATTCCTCCCTTCGCTGCCGGACGGCGCCTTCACACTCATTTACGTGGACCCGCCCTTCAATACCGGCCGGGTCCAGCGTCGCCAGGAAACCCGCATGGTCCGCAACGCGGACGGCGACGGCGACCGCGTCGGCTTCAAAGGCCGGTCCTACGACACCATCAAGGGCGCCCTCCACAGCTACGACGACGCCTTCAGCGACTACTGGTCCTTCCTGGAACCCAAGCTCGTAGAGGCCTGGCGGCTGTTGGCTGACGACGGCACCTTGTACCTTCACCTCGATTACCGTGAGGTGCACTATGCCAAGGTGATGCTCGACGCCATCTTTGGCCGGGAATGCTTCCTCAACGAGATCATCTGGGCCTACGACTACGGCGCCCGCGCCAAGAACCGTTGGCCAACCAAGCACGACAACATCCTGGTGTACGTCAAGAACCCCACCAAGTACCATTTCGACAACGCCGAAGTGGACAGGGAACCGTACATGGCACCGGGCCTCGTCACGCCCGCAAAGCGAGAGCTCGGAAAATTGCCCACGGATGTCTGGTGGCACACCATTGTTTCGCCCACCGGCCGCGAAAAGACCGGGTATCCCACCCAGAAGCCCGAAGGACTGGTCCGCCGGATCGTCTCAGCATCAAGCCGTGAGGGCGACTGGTGCCTGGATTTCTTTGCAGGCTCCGGAACCCTCGGTGCCGTGGCAGCCAAACTGGGCCGCAGCTTTGTGTGCGTAGACCAGAATGAACAGGCCATCGAGGTCATGCGTAAACGACTGGGCACCAAGGCCGTCTTCCACGAGATCCAGCCCACCAGCCTCTAGAACGTTCAAACCGGGCTTCAGGCGACGCCTTTGACGAAGGCCGTCACGGAGTCTGCGATCATCTGCACCGCAATGGCGGAGAGCAGCAGGCCGGCGATCCTGGTAACAAGCTCCACGCCGTTCTCGCCCAGCACGCGCTGCACCACACCCGCGAACCGCATCGCCAGGTACAGCGAGGCCAGCACTGCCGCGATGCCAAGTCCCACGGCCAAATATTCGGACAATTCGGTGGACTGCTGGACAAAGACCATGACCGCCACGATCGCGCCGGGACCGGCCATCAAGGGAGTACCCAGAGGCACGAACGCGACGTTCTTGTACTTGGCGGCATTCTCCTCGCCGCTGGTGGAACCAGTCAGGAGCTGCAATGCGATCAGCACCAGCAGCAGGCCACCGGCACCCTGCAAGGCCGCCAGCGAAATATGCATGTAGTTCAGGATGGACTGACCGAAGATCGCGAACACGACGATCACGCCAGTGGCCACCAAGAGCGCCTGGAACGCAGAGCGGTTTCTGTCTTTCGCGGACATCTGGGCCGTCAATGACATGAAAATGGGCACCGTACCGGGTGGATCCATGATCACGAACAACGTAACGATCACCGATGCGAGCAGCTGCAAATCCATCAGCGGACCCCCTTCACCGAATCACCGTGGATCCTGTTGCCAACTCCTCGATCCGTGCCAGAACCTCCGGCGATGTCATGTTCTCGCCCAAGAGGTTGGGTTTGCCCGCTCCGTGATAGTCGGAGGAGCCCGTCATGAGCAGGCCGTGTTCCGCCGCCAACCCCCGCAGGAACCCGCGTCCATCCTCCGGGTTGTCCCGATGCTCGACTTCAAGTCCCAGCAGTCCGGCGTCGATCATCTCCCTGTACGTCCGCTCCCCCACGATGCGACCCCGCGATGACGCCACCGGGTGGGCGAAGACCGGAACGCCGCCCGCGGCACGGACAAGCTCGACGGCGAACGCCGGGTTGGGCGCGTAGTGCTGCACGAAGTACCGCGAATGTGAGGTGAGGATGGAGGTGAAGG
The DNA here is from genome assembly GCF_021109375.1 of Arthrobacter sp. AK01. Lineage (NCBI taxonomy): Bacteria > Bacillati > Actinomycetota > Actinomycetes > Micrococcales > Micrococcaceae > Arthrobacter > Arthrobacter sp. AK01. The sequence continues at coordinate 15,718 of NZ_JAJOHP010000001.1, read as the reverse complement.
CTTCGGTCCGATCGGCGACGACGCCAGCGGCGACCAAAGCATCGGCAATGTGGGGGCGCCCGACAGTTGCACCCGGGGCGACGTGGTGGATGACGTCGTCCCAGGTCAAGGGATAGTCCTCGGACAACAAGGTGACCATGTGCTCGGCACGGGTGAGCCGGGCATCCTTGGACTTGGTGATCTCCTCCAACAATCCCGGGTGGGCGGGGTCGTGCAGGTAGCTGAGCAAGTGGACGCTGATGCCCTGTTCCGTTCGGCAGGAGATCTCCATGCCCGGGACAAAGGAGATGCCATGTTCCAGGGCAGCTGCAGCCGCTGGCTCCCAGCCATCCGTGGAATCGTGGTCAGTCAGAGCGACCGCGTCCAAGCCTGCCGCCACAGCGGAAATAATCACCCCCGCGGGTGTCTCGGTTCCGTCGGAAACGTTGGAGTGCGCATGCAGGTCTATCCTCACTTTCACAGCCTATTGGATGCAGCCCGGCTTGGAGCGCTGCGCCGTTGGCCTCCTCACGGAACTGGTGGGACGATGTAACGGTGAACGATGCCGAAAACACCCAAAACATGGACTCCTCAAATTCCCAGCCGCTGCAAGAGCGCGTCAACAACCGCTCACAGAGGCCCACGTCCGATGCCTTCAAGGCATTCATGGCCAGCAATTGGGCGCCTGCCGCGCAGGTGACCCCTGCGCGTGACGCCGTCGCGGACCATGCCGCCCGCCGCCGTCGTACCCTCTCCGAACTGTTCAAGGGCGAGCGGCTTGTTGTCCCGGCCGGACCGTTGAAGGTCCGCTCCAACGACTGCGACTACCGCTTCCGCCCCCACTCGGGGTTCGCCCACCTCACAGGGTTGGGCCTGGACCACGAGCCCGACGCCGTCCTGATCCTGGAGCCGGTTGCGGAAGGAAAGGGCGACGACGGCGGTCACCACACCGCGACGCTCTACTTCCGTCCGCTGGCAGGCCGCGATACCGAACAGTTCTACGCGGACTCCCGCGCCGGCGAGTTCTGGATCGGCGCCCGTCCCACCCTGGCCGAATTCGAAGCACGGCTGGGCCTGCCCACCGCGCACATCGCCGAACTCGAGATGGCCATCACCAAGAACGTGGGCGCCCCGGAAATCGGTGGCATTTCCATCCGGCTGGTCCGCAAGGTGGATGAGAACATCGATGCCCTGGTGGACACAGCACGCTATAACACCGCCAAGGACCCCGAGACCTTGGACCTCGGCGAACTCGATACCCTGGACGAAAAGCTCAGCGAAGCACTTTCTGAACTGCGCCTCCTCAAGGACGAGTGGGAAATCGAGCAGATGAAGATCGCCGTCGCGGCTACCGTTGAGGGCTTCGCCGACGTGGTTCGCGCACTCCCCCGTGCCTTGACCCACAAGCGCGGCGAGCGTGTTGTTGAGGGTGCCTTCTTTGCCCGCGCCCGTGAGGAAGGCAACGAACTCGGCTACGACACCATTGCCGCCTCCGGAAACAACGCCACGGTGCTGCACTGGAACCGCAACTCAGGAACCGTGAATGCCGGCGAACTCCTGCTCCTGGACGCCGGAGTGGAAGCCGATTCCTTGTACACGGCCGATGTCACCCGCACCCTTCCTGCCACCGGCACCTTCACCGACGTCCAGCGCAAGGTGTACGAAGCCGTCCTCGACGCCGCCGACGCCGGCTTCGCGGCGGCCCAGCCTGGCGTGAAGTTCCGCGACATCCACACAGCGGCAACAACGGTCCTGGCCGAACGCCTCTCAGAATGGGGGCTCCTCCCTGTCTCCGTCGAGGAAGCGATCAGCCCCGAAGGCCAACAGCACCGCCGTTGGATGCCGCACGGCACCAGCCACCACCTCGGCTTGGACGTCCACGACTGTGCCCAGGCAAAGCGCGAACTCTACCTTGATGGGATCCTCACCGAGGGCATGGTGTTCACCATTGAACCCGGCCTCTACTTCAAGGATGAGGACCTCGCCATTCCGGAGGAATACCGCGGAATCGGTGTCCGGATCGAGGACGACATCCTGATGACCGCCGACGGTCCCGTCAACCTCAGCGCCGCATTGCCGCGGAAGGCCGACGACGTTGAGTCCTGGATGGCCGGCATCTACCAGGAGGCGCAGGGCTAAGCCTGACCGCACTGCTTTGCAAAAAGGGAAGGCCACCGGAGATCCGGTGGCCTTCCCTTATTCAGAACTTATTCTTGTCCAGCACTTATCTTCTTCTACTGCTTGGACGAATCTTCGGAGCCGGACTCCCGCCCATCCCCCTGCTGTGCGTTCTGGCCTTCCGTGACGCGCACACCGTACTGCGGTCGGCCGTCGGGCAGGTCCGGGTAACGGACGGCTGCCGGCGCCGGGGTCTGCACAGGCTCCTGGGCGACAGGGGCCGTTGTCCCGGCGGGTGCGTTCTGGCCCTCAGGGACGCCGGCGGTGGGCTCGGGGCCGCGCTGGCCGTAGGGGTCGTTCCACGTGGAAGGACGCTCCGGCGCTTGGCCCGGCTGATGCAGCGGAGGATTCTGGGGGCTGTAGTTTGGCGCCTGGGCCGTGGCTGCCTGCGATGGGTTCATGGGCAGCTGCTGGAGCAACCGCCGGGCTTCGTGCGCTGCCTCCACGGCAACGATGACATCGTAATTGGTGGCCACCACCTGGCTGGTGGAGGTGAAGTCACGCTTCCCGCGTTGCGTGGCGTACGTGACGATTCCGAAGAGCATGAAGAACGCCGCGCCCATCAGCACCGAGGTGATGATGGAGAACGGACCACCCGCGGGTGTGAAGAAGGAGAGCATGACACCGACGAAAAGGCCGAACCACATGCCGCTCAAAGCGCCTGACAATGCCACCCTCGGGTAGCTCAGGCGGCCGGTCACCCGCTCCACCATTTTGAGGTCGTTGCCCACGATCGACACCAGCTGAACCGGGAACTGCTGGTCCGCGAGGTAGTCCACCGCCTTCTGGGCATCCAAATACGAGGTGTATGAGCCCACAGTGTCGCCTTGGGGGACGCTGCGGGATTCCTCTACGGCTTTGGGAGCACCAAAAATGTTAGACATAGCCCCATTGTGTCTCATGGACATGTGTAACAGCTGGAATTCAGCTAAAAGAGAGCAGACTCGGTAGCCTGTAAACATGAGCACACATCCTTCACGCGTCTTTGTCGCGCGCCTGCTCGGCTTGGACGTCTTCGACCCCTTGGGCGACCGTCTAGGCCGCCTGCGCGACGTCGTGGTGCTCTCCCGCGGGACCCGTGGAGCCCCCCACGTGGTGGGCATCGTGGTGGAGGTGCCGGGCAAGAAGCGCGTCTTCGTTCCCATGACGCGCATTACGTCCATCGACCAGACGCAGATCATCTGCACCGGTTTGGTCAACCTGCGCCGCTTCGAGCAGCGCGGCGCCGAAACGCTGGTGGTGGCCGAGATGTTCGATCGCCGTGTGACGCTGGCCGACGGCAGTGGAGACGCCACGATCGAGGACATCGCCATGGACCAGCACCGGTCCAAAGACTGGTTTGTCAGCAAGCTCTTTGTCCGCCGCGGACATTCTTTGTCGCCGTTTGGCAGGCTCCGCCGCAACGAGACCCTCATCATCGATTGGGCCGATGCCCAGACCGGTGCCCACAACGAGCCCCAGGCCGCAACCCAGTTCGTTGCCACCCACGAGGACCTCAAGCCCGCGGACTTTGCCGAGGCCCTGCAGGAAATGAGCGACAAAAGGCGTTTTGAGGTGGCCAGCGAGCTTCAGGACGAACGCCTCGCCGATGTCCTCCAGGAGCTACCGGAGGATGACCAGGTGGAGATCCTTTCCGCGCTGGACGTTGAACGCGCCGCAGACGTGCTTGAAGAAATGGATCCTGACGACGCCGCCGACCTCCTCGCCGAGCTTCCGTCCGCGCAAGCAGAAGAGCTGCTTCAGCTCATGGAGCCCCAGGAAGCCGAGGATGTCCGCCGCCTCCTGGAGTACGACGAAGACACCGCAGGTGGCTTGATGACCCCTGTCCCGGTCATCCTCCCGCCGGAGGCGACCGTAGCTGAGGCACTGGCCCACGTCCGCCGCGAGGAGCTCTCACCCGCGCTGGCCTCATCCATCTTCATTGCCCGCCCGCCTTTGGAGACACCCACCGGCCGTTTCCTTGGTGTGGTGCATATACAGCAGCTTCTGCGTTTCCCGCCACCGGAACCTTTGGGCAACCTCGTGGACAAAAACCTGGAACCGCTTTCGGACCAGGCCCACATCAGCGAAGTTGCCCGGACCTTGGCCACGTACAACCTGAATTCCCTTCCAGTCGTGGACGACGACGGCCGCCTTGTGGGGGCGGTGACTGTTGATGACGTGCTGGATCACCTGTTGCCGGATGACTGGCGCGCCCACGAGGACGATGCCCCTATAAGGAAACTTGGAGGCCGCATTGGCTGATAACAACGCCACCCGATCCACCAAGTCCACAGGACGCTCCGGCAGCAGCCTGGATACGCCCCTGAGCGGCCGGCAGCGGATACTGCCCAAGTTCTCCCCCAACCCGGACGCCTTCGGCAACGCGACGGAGGGTTTCGCCCGTTTCATGGGTACGCCCACGTTCCTTGTCTATATGACGGTGTTCTGCGTGTTCTGGCTTGCGTGGAACTCCTTCGCGCCCACGGACTGGCAGTTCGACCGGATGGAGCTGGGTTTCACCCTTCTGACCCTGATGCTGTCGCTGCAGGCCTCGTACGCCGCTCCCCTCCTGCTGCTGGCCCAGAACCGGCAGGACGACCGGGACCGTGTCTCCCTTCAGCAGGACCGCCAACGCGCCGAACGCAACCTCTCCGACACCGAGTACCTGACCCGGGAGTTGGCTTCCCTCCGCATCGCCCTGCGCGAAGTGGCCACCCGTGACTATGTCCGGACCGAGCTCAGGAGTCTGCTCGAAGACATCATCGATGCCCAGGAGGAACTCCGCGAGAACGAAGGCTCCGCTGATGGCTCGGAGTCACCGGGCGAGAAGGTCAAGGAGAAGCTCAAGGAGAAGCGCGATAAGTCGCGTGGCCCCCGCACCCAGCAGATTCCGAAGGTCCGCCCGCCCCGTGCCAGCGGCCCGCAGCACTCCACCGCCAAACCAACTCCCGAAGACCCCGAAAGCCGGACCTGACCGTATGAGCACCACATCCGCCGAGGCTCTTCATGCTGCCCTGGCAACCGTTATTGATCCCGAGCTCCGCCGGCCCATCACGGAACTCGGGATGGTGGAATCGGTGTCTGCAGACGATGCAGGCGCCGTGCACGTAGCTGTCCTGCTGACCATTGCCGGGTGCCCGCTGCGCGAGACCATTACGGAGGACGCCACAGCGGCGTTGTCCAATGTCCCCGGCGTGACAGGCGTGGACGTGGAACTGAAGGTCATGACCCCGGCCCAACGCGAAGCCCTCAAAGAGCAACTCCGGGGACCCGGCGGACAGCGCGGCATACCTTTCACCAAGCCTGGTTCGCTGACCAAGGTCTACGCCGTTGCCAGTGGAAAGGGTGGTGTCGGCAAGTCCTCGGTCACCGTCAACCTCGCCTGTGCACTGGCCGCCCAGGGCTTGCGCGTGGGCATTGTGGACGCCGATGTCCATGGCTTCTCAGTGCCGGCCCTGATGGGGATCACCCAAAAGCCCACCCAAGTGGACGACATGATCCTGCCCCCGGTGGCGTACGGCGTGAAAGTCATCTCGATCGGCATGTTCGTTGCAGGCAACCAGCCGGTCGCCTGGCGTGGACCCATGCTCCACCGCGCCCTTGAACAATTCCTGACGGACGTCTATTTCGGCGACCTCGATGCCCTTTTCCTGGACCTGCCTCCGGGCACGGGCGACATCGCCATATCCGTAGCCCAGTTGTTGCCCAACGCCGAGATCCTGGTAGTGACCACGCCGCAGGCAGCTGCAGCAGACGTCGCTGAACGCGCCGGAACCATCGCCACCCAGACAGGGCAGAAGGTGGCGGGCGTCATCGAGAACATGTCGTTCCTGGAGATGCCCGACGGCGGCCGGATGGAATTGTTCGGAAGTGGTGGAGGTGCCATCCTGGCTGAGCGGTTGAGCGCTGCCGTAGGCAGCGAAGTTCCGCTACTGGGCCAGATTCCGTTGGACATCCGATTGCGTGAGGGTGGCGACGCCGGGAAGCCCGTGGTCCTGGCAGCACCCGAAACGGCCGCTGCCAAGGCGATGCTGGAAGTCGCCTCCGCTTTGGCCTCACGGCCCCGCGGATTGTCGGGGCTGTCACTGGGGATCGAACCCCGCTGACCCTTACCGCTCGCGAGGGCGGCATTATCAGTCGGGTCAGGTTGCCTCGGAATCGAAGGGTGCAGCTTCGCCCTCAGCCAGCCGCTCGATGACCCGGGTGGGGGTCTTGGGCTTGGTCTCCGACGCAGCCGCGCCCGCAGCAGCAGTAGCTGCAACAGCAGGCGCACCGGCACTGACGGGCTTGGTGTCATCATCAAGGAGTGCATCCTTGATGATGCGCCGGGGATCGTACTGGCGGGGATCGTACTTCTTCCAGTCGACTTCATCGATATCGATGCCGACTTCTTCCTTGATCTGCTCACGCGCACCCGAAGCCATCCGCCGGACTTCCTTGACCAGGTTTGCGAGCTTTTGAGTGTATTCGGGCAAACGGCTGGGACCGATGACGAGTACGCCGATAATCAGAAGGAGTATGAACTCCGGGCCGTTGATTCCAAACACGCTACGAAGATTACCTTGTCTGTGGTGTCGCTCATAAACCGGCGGGCCGGAGAAGGGTCTGGAGCCCGCGCAGCAGTCTCGCGTGCCATGCCTCCGACCCTTCGTTGGAAGGCAGAACGGCCATTGACTCCCCGGCCCGGACGATCTCGGGGACGGCGTCATCCGCGGTATCTGCCGGGAGGTCGGACGCATAGCTGATCACGGCCTCAGGCATGGTGTAGACAGCCTTCCACGGGCTACCCTGCGTGACGGAAAGCTGCGCCGAGGTGGATCGTCCGGTGCCGGGCTGATCCGCCGGCAGGTGTTCCTCCACAATGGTGGCGTAGTGCCCATTGCTTTCAAGGCGGAGCTCCACAACTGGATGGCCATTGCGCTCGGTTGCCTGGGCGGACACGATGTGGAAGCCCATCGCCGACAGTTCGGGGCATGCCCATCCGTCTTCGCGCAGGCTATCCAACTGTGCATCACTCAAGCTGATGGTGCTGCCGGCGCGGAAAGCGGGTCCCAGTGTGGTTTCTGCCGGGGTTCCCGTCCACGCGCCCGCGAGTGCACCAACCTCGCTGGTTCCCGCAAGCACCTGGGCCTCATTATCGCCTGCTACGACATACGCCGAGACCGCCAGGGCGCCGGCGCTGACCGCCAGGGTGCCCGCGGCGACGCCCGCAATACGTAGGCCACGACGCAGCCCTCCCCTGGATGCCTGGGCTGGGATCAAGTAATCCGGCTCGTTGGCAAGCCGTTCGGTGTGCTGGATGAGCCGGGCAGCGAGATCCTGGCTGGCCTCGGGCACGGAGGCACTCTGAAGACGTTCAAGGTACTGCCGCTCCCGGCGCAGCGCCGTACTGCAGGCAACGCATTCCTGCACGTGTTCCGGGCTTCGCGTATGGCGCAGCGCAGCCAATTTGCGCCGGGACGACCGTCCCGGACGAAGAGGATGTCGGGGCATCGACGTCCTAAAGAATGCTGGCGATGCGCGGCATCTTCAGGCGCGGCTTGCGTGCCTCCGCGGGTCGGGGGTCACGGTGGGCAAGCTTCTCGCGCAGCATGGTCCGGCCGCGGTGAATACGGGACCTGACGGTACCGAGCTTCACACCCAGCGCCTCTGCAACCTCGTCATAGGAGAGGCCTTCAAGATCGCACAGCACGACGGCGGCGCGGAAGTCCGGCGGCAACTCCTCCAACGCGCGCTGGACGTCCAAATCAAGGTTGTTGTGCTCGAAGCTCTGCTCCGGACCTGGTTCGCGGCCGGGCAAGCGGGACTCGGCGTCCTCTGCAAGGGCATCGAAACGGATACGGCTCTTGCGACGGGCCTGGTCCAGGAACAGGTTGGTGGTGATGCGGTGCAGCCAACCATCCAGGGTCCCCGGTTTGAAGTTTTCCAGCGACCGGAACACCCGGACAAACACCTCTTGGGTGAGGTCCTCGGCGTCGAACTTGTTGCCGGTCAGGCGATAGGCGAGGCGGTATACCTTGGCGGAGTGGTTCGCAACCACTTCCTCCCAGCTGGGCATGACCCAGTCACTTACGGCCTCAAGGCTTTCCGATGCTTGGACTGGCGCAGCATGCGATGCCGGCATCGTCCACTCCCCTCAAACTGTGGTTCACCGAGTCTTCGGCGCCGCCCACCTCATGGATGACCGGAGCAATATCATCCCAAGGTTGTCTGGGAATTTCCTGACTGGCGGGCGTTTTTCCCGCAGGGCTGAATACACTCCCGGACACAGCTTCAGGGCGGCTGCCCAACAGCGGGTATACGGGCGCGGACACAGTAGTCTGGTACAAACACCCCTACCCGCGGAAAGCGAAACCCTTCATGAGTGCCGACAAGTCAAGCAGCTGGTCCTATGCAGAAGATCTGCCTGCTGAGGATGACGTCTTGTTGCGCGCCCGGGAACGGTCCTTCGAGCTGGGAGTCACGCCCATCAGCCCGGGCGTCGGGGCGGTCCTGACGGTCCTGGCTGCCGCTTCCAAGGCCCAGACCGTGGTTGAAGTGGGTTCCGGCGCCGGAGTTTCCGGCGTCTGCCTGCTGCGGGGCCTGAGCCCCCAGGCAGTCCTGACCACCATCGACGTCGATGTCGAACACCTCAAGGCCGCCAGGGAAGCGTTCCTGGAATCCGGCAGCCCAGCCAACCGCACGCGCACCATATCGGGCCGCGCTGCCGACGTGCTGCCACGCCTGACCGATTCCGCCTACGACCTCGTCTTCATCGACGCCGACAAGCCGAACTTTCCCAAGTACGTGGAACAGGCGATCCGCCTGCTCAAGTCCGGCGGAACGCTGGTGATCAACGACGCCCTGGACAAGGACCGTGTAGCCAACCCGGCAGCGCGCGACTCCACCACCGTGGTCCTGCGCCAGATTGGCAAGGCAATCCGCGACGACGAGCGGCTGGCTTCAGCCATGCTGCCCACCGGCGATGGCCTGCTTGTGGCGGTCAAGAAGTAGCGTGTGTCTGGTCCGAGCGGGCCTAGACATGAGCCTTAAACAAAAGCAGGGCCCGGCTCCCGCCAGGCCCTGCTTCTAAATCTATTCGGTCACACCTACGAGGCATTCCTTGAGGTTTTCCGCTTCGGCGGCATTGAGTTCGACTACAAGTCGTCCTCCGCCTTCGAGTGGCACACGCATGATCAGGCTGCGTCCCTCTTTGGTAACTTCCATAGGGCCGTCGCCAGTACGTGGTTTCATAGCCGCCATTAGGAAAATCCCCTCCATTTGTCCCAAGTCACGCCCAACCCGGCCGGGCTGGATCCGCGTCGCAATTGCAGCCGGCGGCACCGCTTGGGAGGCCGCCTTGGCCGGGCACTTTTAGGTGCTTTGTCCTTGCTCGTAGTCCATTATCCCGTACTTACCCGTCCGTAGCGAATCAGCGGGCTATTTGTCCGGGCTTTGTACATATTGTGTTTCCCGGGCAAAGCTCCACGTCAGGGCGGATAGTCGCCACCGCCGGGTAACGGAGCCCATGCCCAAAGCCATACCACCCACACGATTTGGAGGAGAACGAACAGGACCACCACAGTCCCCCGATAGGCCCTGGACTTGGACAGCAGCGCCGCACCCAAGGCCAGCGGGAAAAGAGGTAGCAACATCCGGAAGGTACTGGTCTGCGGATGCAGGAATACCAGCAGATAACCCATATAGCAGGCGCACCACAGGCGGAGTTCAGCCCCTAGGGCCCGGACGGGCTTGGAGATCATCACCAACACAAAAAGGGCGGTGAAGACAAAGGGCGCCAGCACACCCAGAACTGGCCCGAACAACATCCGGCCAGTATCAAACCACGGCTTAAAGGGGACAAGATCGTGTCCGCGCCATGCCGTTTCCGTACGGGTGTAGGCCGCAGGGTCCCCAGTCACGGCCCAGGCGATGGCTGGCCATGCCAAGGCTCCCAGGCCAGTCGCGAACACCAGGACGGCCAGTGACACCAAGCTGCGCGTCGACGTCGGATCTGTTGTGGTGCCACCTGTTGCAGTCCTGCCTACTGTTTCCAGCGCTGCTGCCGGCGGCCGCAGCCGGCCCCATAACCGCCACAGGAACAGGAGCCCCAGCATGGCGGCAAACGGGACTCCGGTTGGCCTGGACAAACACATCAGGAGCACAACCGGAATGGCGGCAAGGTAGTGGCGCCGGACGACCAGCAGCAGGGAGGCCGCCAGCAGCAGCAGGTTCAAGGACTCGGCATACGGGACTTGCAGGATCGGGGACACCGGAAAGGTGGAAACGAAGACTACGCCCCACATCGCCGTGCGCCTGCCGGCGAACTCCCGGAAGAGCTTGTAAATGACTAGTGCCGCACCCAGGCCGGCCAGCATCGCAATGGCCGTGAGGGCAGGCAATGCACCCATCCCGGTGATCGCGGACACGCCGCGGGCCAGGAAGGGAAACAGCGCATAGAAGGCCCAGGCATTCTCCTTGACCACGCCGTTCGCATCCACGGGCAGTTCCGAGGGATAGCCCTTGTCTGCGGCTTCCTGGTACCAGCGTCCGTCCCAGATGGTAATGAAGTTCCAGTAATCCGGCGCTGGCGGGAACCACGGGTTAGTTCCCTGGTGAATGGCGGCGGCCATGAAGATACAGGCGCTGACCACTCTGGCCGCCACAAAGACCAGGGAAACCTGCAGCCACCACGGCCACGCGCCCATCCGGGCCACCGCGGCCGAGACCGCATGCGAAACCCGGGCCGTAGCGCCTTCGGTCTGGATCGGAGCCGCCCGGCTCACGGTTGTATCCGCTTGGTTTCGCCGTCCTCCAGCCGCGGCTGTGCCAGTGCATTGAGTCTTTCTATCTCACGGTCTTTGGCCAGCAGCTGGTCACGCAGGTCATCCAGGACCTGGTCTACCTGGTCCATCCGGTACCCTCTCAGCCCCAATGCGAAACGCAGGGAATCGACGTCGGAGGGCTTTGCTTGCGACGGCAGCACCACGGGGGGCAGGTTTGGTACGGGGTCGTCGAGGCCCGCTCCAATCGACCGCCCCCGGACCATCCCGGCTCCGAGGTACAGCGCAGCGCCGAGAAGGACAATCGCGAGGAACACCAGGAAAAAGCTCACAGGTCCATGGTGCCAGAAAGGAGTGCCTATTCTGGGCGCTGGTTTCCGTTGGGCGTGGGAGGAAGCGGCGCCCCGTGCAAAACGCGGTGCACCGCATCTGCAGGGTCATCAACCAACTGGATCAGGTCAAGGTCCTTTTCGGACACCATGCCCTCCGCGACCAATGTTTCCCTGATCCACTCGATCATCGGACCCCAGAACCGCACGCCCAGGAGGACGATGGGGAACGACGTCACCTTGCGGGTTTGAACCAGCACCATTGCCTCAAAGAGTTCGTCCAGCGTTCCCAGCCCACCAGGAAGGACCACAAAGCCCTGGGCGTACTTGACGAACATCGTCTTGCGGGCGAAGAAGTACCGGAAATTGATGCCCAGGTCCACCCACTGGTTGAGGCCCTGTTCGAACGGCAATTCAATGCCGAGACCCACGGAGACTCCATTGCCTTCCACGGCACCTTTGTTTGCCGCTTCCATGGAACCAGGCCCGCCGCCGGTGATCACCGCGACGCCCGCTTCGGCAAGTTTGCGACCAACATCCACGGCCATCTCGTAGTACTCGGTGCCCGGCTTTGTACGTGCGGAACCGAACACGCTGACAGCCGGGCCCAGGTCAGCAAGGGCCCCGAAGCCCTCCACAAATTCGCTCTGAATCCTCAGGACACGCCACGGATCGGTGTGAATGAACTGTCCGGCCCCACTCGTATCCAGCAAATGCTGGTCCGACATGCCCGTATCCGCTTGTTTGCGCCGAAGCTCCAGGGAGCCTTTGTGCTTCGCCGGGGCAATCTCCGAAGGCAGGGGCACATGGGCCGCCTTGACATGGCCGTTGGCATCGGAGTGGGGTACTGGGTGCTGGCTGATGCTCATTGCCCAAGGCTAGCGCCTATGAGTGCCTGCTCTGTCGCCGCGACCCGCTTCTTGCATTGCAGTCTGGTATATCGCTGTGGGGCAGGTTTCTGTTCAGTCACGATCTTCAGGAAGTTGCCGTGACCGTGGTCATATTTGCTTCTTTGTTCGCTAGATTCGTCGTATGACTACTCAAGCGTCCGGCGATGCCCTCGTCTCCCTGAATGGCGTCAACAAGCACTACGGTCAATTGCACGTCCTCAAGGACATTAACCTTCAGGTCAAGAAGGGTGAAGTGGTGGTGGTCATCGGGCCCTCCGGTTCCGGTAAGTCCACGCTGTGCCGTGCGATCAACCGTTTGGAAACGATCGATGACGGCGATATCGCCATCGACGGGAAGAAGCTTCCCGAAGAAGGCAAGGATCTCGCGCACCTGCGTGCCGACGTCGGAATGGTCTTCCAGTCCTTCAACCTGTTCGCCCACAAGACGATTCTTGAGAACGTCACCCTGGGCCCGATCAAGGTAAAGAAGGTGGCCAAGGGAACCGCTGACAAGGAAGCCATGGCCCTCCTGGAGCGCGTAGGTGTCGGGCACCAGGCTCCCAAGCTTCCCGCCCAGCTCTCCGGTGGCCAGCAGCAGCGTGTGGCTATCGCACGAGCACTGGCCATGAAGCCCAAAGTGATGTTGTTCGACGAGCCCACGTCGGCGTTGGACCCCGAGATGATCAACGAAGTACTGGACGTCATGATCCAGCTGGCCAAGGAGGGCATGACCATGATCGTGGTCACCCACGAGATGGGCTTTGCCCGCAAGGCTGCTGACCGTGTGGTGTTCATGGCTGACGGCCAGATCGTGGAAGACGCAACTCCGGAGGAATTCTTCACCAACCCGAAGAGCACCCGTGCCAAGGACTTCCTGTCCAAGCTTTTGACCCACTAGCTCCTTATCGCCCGCACCCCAGGCCGTAAAGACCTCACCCAGGCCGAACGACGGCCAACCTAAGAAAGGAATGTCATGAAGGCTTTCATTACCCGGAGGAAGTCGCTGCTGGTGGCCGCTTCTGCCGTGCTCGCCCTCTCGCTGAGCGCATGTGGCGGCAGCGGCACCACCTCTACCCCTGTGGCCTCGGCGAGCTTCGAAGCCGGCACCACGATGGAGAAGCTGAACAAAGCCCAGAAGATCACCATCGGCACCAAGTTTGACCAGCCCCTGTTCGGCCAGAAGGGCCTTGACGGCAAGCCTGTCGGTTTCGACGTCGAAATGGGCAAGGCAATCGCCGCCAAGCTGGGCATTCCTGCCGACAAGATCGAATGGGTAGAGACCGTCTCCCAGAACCGTGAATCGTTCATTGAGCAGGGTCGCGTTGATCTGGTCATCGCCACCTACACCATCAACGACGCCCGCAAGGAGAAGGTTGCCTTCGCCGGACCTTACTACGAAGCCGGCCAGGCCCTGCTGGTGAACAAGGACGACAACTCCATCACCAAGCCTGAAGACGTCTCCGGCAAGAAGGTCTGCTCCGTGACGGGCTCCACCCCGGCAAAGACCATCGCAGAGAAGTACGGCGCAGAGGTTGTTCCGGCCGCCACCTACACCGCTTGCCTGGAGCCGCTGCGCAACAAGCAGGTAGTTGCAGTGACCACGGATAACGTGATCCTCGCCGGCTACGTGGACAAGGAACCGGACGCCTTCAAGCTCGCCTCGGACGAGACCTTCACCAAGGAGCCTTACGGCATCGGCCTGAAGAAGGACGACACCGTCTTCCGCAACTGGATCAACGATCAGCTCGAAGCATTCCAGAAGGACGGCGAATACAAGAAGGCTTGGGAAGCCACCGCAGGCAAGGTCATCAAGACCACTCCTGAACTTCCTGCGATCAACCGCTACTAGTCGGGATCCGTTAGCTGCCGCCGCCCCTTCCGGACGGCGGCAGTTGACCACTCCAGGACCCTGTTCCCTGATTAGCTGCAGTCAAAGGAAGCCATGGACGCCGTCATAGCAAGCCTCCCCGAATACTGGGACGGATTTCTCCGAACCCTTTATCTCTCCGTAATTTCAGGAATCATTGCCCTCCTTGTCGGCACACTCCTGGCGGCCATGAGGGTTTCCCCCGTGGCTGCACTCCGCGGTTTCAGCATGTTCTATGTTGAAGTCGCCCGTAACACCCCGTTGACCATCATTTTCTTCTTCGCAGCCATCGTTCTCCCCCGGCTGGGCGTCAAATTCGAGCAATTCGAAGTCGCCGCCATCATCGCGCTGAGCAGCTACACGGCAGCCTTCATCGCCGAAGCAGTCCGTTCCGGTGTCAACAGCGTGCCGGTGGGCCAAGCAGAAGCTGCCCGCAGTATCGGCATGACATTCACCCAGGTCCTGGGCTTCATTGTGCTTCCCCAGGCCGTCCGAACCGTCATACCTCCTTTGATCAATATCCTGATCGCCTTGGTCAAGAACTCTTCGGTGGCCGGCGCGTTCTTCGTCCTCGAGCTGTTCGGCTACGGCCGCCAGCTCTCCAACGACTACGGAGACCAAGTCCTCTGGATCCTGCTCGGGGTGGCCTTCTTCTACCTCCTGATCACGGTGCCCCTGGGTCTTCTGGCGCACTTTGTTGAACGAAAGGTGGCGATTGCCCGATGACTTCGGTCCTGTACGACGTCCCCGGGCCCAAAGCCCGCCTTTACTCGCTCCTGGGATCCGCAGCCGGAATCCTGATCATCCTCGGTGTCCTTGCCATTGCCGTCACAACTCTGGCTCAGCAGGGCATCTTCGACGCAGACCGCTGGGAGATCTTCTACGGCCCCATGGCCCCGGATGTCTGGAGCCTGATCGGCCAAGGCATTCTCTCCACGCTGGCTGCAGCTGCAGTCGCAGCAATCATTGCCTTCCCGTTGGGCATAGCCCTCTGCCTGCTGAGAATCTCCCTGATCGCCTGGATCCGCATTCCAACCCAGGTGGTCCTCGAGTTCCTCCGCGGCATGCCCGTGGTCCTCATGATGTTGTTCGTCCTGCTGGTTTTCGCAACCGGTCAGTTCCAAGCTGTAGTGGTGGGCCTAACGCTCTACAACGCCGCCATCTTCGCCGAAATCCTCCGTGCAGGCATCCAGTCCCTGCCGAAGGGACAACGTGAAGCCGGCCTGGCCATTGGCCTGCGGAGCTTCCAGTCGCGGATGTCCATCGAATTCCCGCAGGCCGTCCGCCGGATGCTGCCGTCGTTGATCGCCCAGCTGGTGGTCCTGCTCAAGGACACTTCCCTCGGGTACATCGTTGGCTACGAGGAACTTCTGCGGAAAATCCAGATCATGGCCGACTTCCTGGGCCCGGACTTCCTGTTCCCGGCCTTCTTCGTCGGTGCTGCGATCTACATCCTGATCAACCTGACCGTTTCACGGATCGCCATCCTGATCGAACGCCGTGGCTCCAAGAAGGCCGCTGGCGGCGTGGCTCCCCCCAGCCTCCGGACAGGGCTCGTGGTGGGCGGTAACGACCCCATCGCCAAGGACTCCGTCGAAGGCCCGAACAAGGCGTAGTCCTGCACCAAGCCAGAAGGGGGGGCGCCGCCCCCCGCGGCAGGGGGGGGGGTTTTGGGGGGGGGGGGTTGGACTGCACCCCCCGCGGCCGCGGCGGGCGCGCGCCCGGCAGGGG